>CALWRL010000084.1 GCA_944383945.1 uncultured Clostridia bacterium | reverse complement strand
TATTATGCTACCTCGTTTTAACGCCAAAGAATGAACAGTTATGTTTGTTGGAGCCATTTCAATTGCAGTTTCAATTGATTTTTTAAATGTTTGGAATTTTTCACCAGGCAAACCAGCAATTAAATCTAAATTTACATCAAAGCCGAATTGAACAGCCAAAGCATAAGCGGAAACAACATCTTTAACAGTGTGGTTTCTACCAATTAATTTTAATGTTTTATTGCAAAAAGTTTGAGGGTTAACGCAAATTCTTGTTACCTTATTGTTTTTTAAAACTTCTAATTTTTCTTTTGTTATTGTGTCGGGTCTTCCGGCTTCAACTGTGAATTCAACAGAAGGGTAGGAAAGTTCTTTTAAAATTCTATCTAAATTTTCGGCAGAAAGAACTGTTGGAGTTCCCCCACCTATATATATTGAACGAACAATTAAATTTTTTTGGTTAATAATTTTTTTAACAGCTTTAATTTCTTTTAACAAAGAAGAAACATATTTTTCAATTTTATCTCCCAACTTGCAACTTTCTGCTGAAATAAAACTGCAATATTTACAGCGAGATGGACAAATTGGAATGTTAACAAAAATATCAATTAAATTATCGTTTTTTATTATGCAATTTTGGTTTGATATAACATCTTTAACTAATTTCGCTTTGTTTGGCGAAAGATTATAATCTTTGATTAATGTTTCTTTTAAAAGGTGGGAAGGTGTTCCGTTTTCTAAAAGGTCGTATGCTATTTTCGTTGGGTGAACACCTGTTAGCGAGCCCCATTCAAACTGCTTGTTAAAAACGCTAGACAAAGCAAGATATAGCGCTCGCTTTTCGTCGTTTTTTTCTTTTGGCAAATATTTTTTAAATCGAAGTTCTTTGTTGTTAATTGTAATTATGTTTTCGGTTTCTGTTTTTTCGAAGTAGATTGTTCCTTCTGTGTCGTTATCAAAAGTTGGGAAAAACAATCTTAAAACTTCGGTTAATTCTTTTTCATTTTCAACATTTTTGCAAACTAAATTCATATTATCCTCTTATTGTTTGTTTTATAAAATTCATCGTGTTGTAGATTTTAGAAAATTTAAGTTCCGTTTTTTTGTTTTGTTCTATTTGCAAGTGTAACCCTTCTTCAGAATTTAAAGAAACAATTCCTAGTTCCATTAATATTAAAACATAAGCATAAAAGTTGTTAAAACTAATTTTAACTTTTTTGCAAATAGTGTTGTAGAGATGAGATAAATTAGAAAAAGATTGCCCATTAAATTCTTTAAATTTAACATAGAATGATGCAATTTCATTTCTTGATAAATTTAATGTTGCAAACAATTTTTTGTTAAATTTTGTTTCTTCGCTAATGTAAATATCTGCATTTGAATGTTTTTTTATTTCTGCCAAATATGAAGGATCTAAAACACCATCAAGAAAAACAATTTTTTTGTAGTTTTTAAAAATTTCTAAATTAATTGGGTACAAATAAAGGGCATTATAACCGCTGTTAGATGAGTTGTTAAAAACAAATAGTTCGTAAATATTTTTTGTTGAAAACATTTCAATAAAACTTTTATACGTTTCGCTTTTGGTTGCAACAAAAATTGTTCCAAAAGCACTTTTTTCACAATCGGCAATAATTTCAATTAATTTTTCTTTATTAAATGAAATAAAACTAACTTTTTTATTGTTTTTTAAATATTTAAATTGTTCAAACGCATAAGCATCTAAATTTGATGAAAAACTTTTATCAAATTCAAAATCGCCATTAAAATTTTTAACAATACCTTTTATTTGAGAGCCTTGCTTATTTTGTATTTCAAAAATTATGTTTTTTTGTTTTGAATATTTTAAAGAAAAATATTTTTCTAAACAATTAAAATAAATTAAATTTAATTTTCCTATAACAATGTTGTAGTGGCAAGCAAAATTTTTTAATGAATTTATTTTTGCTTGTTGTGTTGATATTTTTAAAAGAGGTTTAGAGTTGTTTAAACCAAAAGGTTCTAATTTATTTAAGTCTTCTAAAAATTTTTCTGTTAATTGTGATTCTTCTATGTCTAAATCATAATAACTTATTGGAAGAAATGCTTTTGGACTAACTTTTGTTAAAATAAAATCATTAACATTTTGTTTAAACTTATAAAAATGTTCTTTTTTTAAGCACATTCCAGCAGCCATTTTATGCCCACCAAATGTTTCTAAAATATCTTTCATGTTTGATAATATTTCATGAACATTAACATCTTGCAAACTTCTTGCAGAGCCATGAAGCAAACCGTCTTCTTCTGCAAAAAGGAAAGCAGGGCGGTTGTAATTTTCAACAAGCCTTGCACAAACAATTCCTAAAATTCCGCTGTCCCATTCTTTCGAATATAAAATTATTGAAGGTTCATTAGACATGTTTGTTTTTTTAAGCATTTCAACACAATCATCATAAACCTTTGCACAGGCTTTTTGCCTGTTTGTGTTATATTCGTTTATTTTTGCTATTTGTTTTTTTATTACATCTGGTTTTGTTTCTAAATAAATTTTTAAAGAATCGCTTGCTTCGCCCATTCTTCCACTA
>CALWRL010000083.1 GCA_944383945.1 uncultured Clostridia bacterium | reverse complement strand
TCTTCATCAAACCAAACATAATCAAGCGAAGTTCCTTGAAATTTTTCACGCCCTTGGTCGCAACTTTTAAATCCAATTTTACTAGTTCCACCAAAAACATTTTTAATCAAAACATAATCAACAACACCGTTTTTAGGAAAATCTTTTGAACCAGATTCCATAACAACTTCATCAATCCATTCAGGCTTTAAATACGAAAAAACCTTGCTCTGAGCAACATCTCTTTGAACTTGCTTAGAAAGTGAAACAACCCAAATGTTAACATCATCTTTATTTTTTCTAAAAGGATGAATTCCTCTTGCAAGCCAAACAGTTTCAACCGCCCCACACTCTGTTTTTCCGCTTCTGTTTCCGCCAAAAACCCACCTGTTTCTTTTTAAACATCTATGAAAATCCATCTGCTTTTTATGAATTATTTTCCCGCTATTATATCTTTCAAGCTTAAAAAATTTATTTCTTTTTTCAATTTCATCATCAATTTCTTTTAACATTAAATAAATTTGTTCTTTGTCCATTTTTTCTCCGTAATTAAATATTATTAAACTTTTTTAGACATATTTCTTCTACCAAACATAAATTTTATTGGCTATAATTTAACCATGCAAAAAATAAATGAAAATAAATTATTAAAAAATTTTTTTGCAAGTTTGCTTTTGTTATTGGTATTAACAATAATTTTTTTTCATTTTTTTAGCTATAAACTAATAAAACAATGCTATGCCGAATCAAATGAAACATACTTCGCAAAAGTACTAGCATCAAATGTAAAACTATACAGAACAACAAACGGAAGCGAAGAAGTTTCAAACATTTTTTTTGTAATTCCACAAAGCTATTTTGTTGAAATTTCATATTGCGAAAACAAAAACTACTACACAGCCAGATACCACGAAATAACAGGATATGTAAAAAGAAGCGAAGTAAAATGCATAAGCGGAATACCCCAAACACCGTTTGCAACAGCAAGCTTCCGAGTTTTCATCCCAGGCGGAGTGGACCTTCGCTCTTCCCCAACGCAATCAGAAGGCTTAAATTCTTTGGCAACAATAAATTATTTAGAAACAAACTTGAAATATTATGGAACAATAGACGGAGAAGAAGCGATAAGCCATAAATCAACAACCTGGTATTATTGCAAATATATAAGAGGCGAAGAAGAAATATTAGGTTATGTATATTCAGCATATTGTGATTTGCTAACAACAATTCCCCAAAACACCGAAACAGTTGAATATATAGACGAACCAGAATTTAGCATAGAAACTTCAACCCCACCAGGCGAAACAACTGGCGATGCAATGAGTTCCTTGCCAACAACAACACAAATAATAATTATAATTGCAGTATGCCTGCCATGTGTTGCTATAATATATTTGTTATTTAAACCAACAAAAATAACAGCAAAAGCCCTAGAAGATGCAGAATTAAATCCATCAAAAAAATCTAAAAGAAAGAAAGCACGCCATCAAGATTATTATGAATATGATGAATGAGCCGACTTACTAATGCTTTTAATAACTCCCTTTAAAAATCCTAAATTTATTTCACCAAAAAAATCGCTTTTTTCTTTTCCTTCAAAAAAATTCTTAGAATTAAGATAAACTTCCATAAGCCAACCTTCATTGGAAAATTTTTCTAAAAAATATTTTCCATCAAAACCATTTTTTTCTAAATAAGAAGCAAAATTATCATAAGCAGTATTTAGTCTTCTAAAATAAGTTCTCTCACTAATATTTAAAAGTTTAGAAATTTCAAAACTTGTTCTGCCGTCAATATGTTTTAAAATTAAAATTTTGCTAGAAATTTTATCAATAGATTTAAGTCCGTTAATACAAATTGTATTTAAATTAATTAAATTAACTTTTGTTTGAGAAACATTAATAATAAAATTACTAACCGACTCACTGCTTTGCTCTGTTAAATTTCTAGATGTAACAAAGCCCGATGATATAGCTCTTTTATAAATAACCTCATCAAGAGCCCTTGTAACTTTTGCCAAATGCCTTTGAACTATCATCATTGTTCTTGCCCAAATTTTTAGTTCCATTATTTTCCCCTTTGTATAAAATATGATTATTAAAATTAATAAACAAAAAAATTATAAAGTCCCAAAATTTTCAAAGTCAATGTTGTCTGACATAAGTTTACTTATTTTTGTAAAATATACAAAACAATTTTTAATATTTTTTACAAAATTCGACAAGTTTCACAATTTTTTAAAAAATGAAAAAATTTTAAAATAAAAAAAGAGAAACATTTGTTCTCTTTTTAATAAAATTTCTAAAAAAATAATGAAAAAATGAAACTAATCAAACAATTCTTTAATTTCTTCAAGCTCTGTTTCATCAACAACTGGCTCAGCTTTTAATTCTTTATCATTATCAAAGTTAACCTTCTTTTTGTAATTAGAGTTGTTGTAATTTAAAAAGCTTGTTGTTTCGCCATTCCACCTTAATTTAACACTTCCAATAGGTCCATTTCTATGTTTAGCCAAAATTAGTTCTGCAACATCACTTTCCTCTGTAATAACATCATTATACATATCAGGCTTATACATAAACATAACA
>CALWRL010000082.1 GCA_944383945.1 uncultured Clostridia bacterium | reverse complement strand
ATATTTGTTTTGATGGAATGGGAATTTATCCATTAAAACAAAATTTAAAAAGCAATAGTTTTTTAAGAAAACATGTGTTGAAAAAGATAACATCCGTTTTTCCATCAACAACAACAAATGCAACAACAACTTTATATACTGCAAAGTATCCTTCACAACATGGACTGCTAGGTTGGAGTTTGTATTTTGAAAAAATTGACAAATGTGTTGATATTTATCTTGGAAAAGATAGTTATTCCACTGAAAAAATATCTTCAAAAGTTGTTGATGATTATATGAAATTTGACTATTTTTTTGACAAAAATAATTCAGAATACAATTTAACAACAATATTTCCTCCTTATGTAAAAAGAGAAAAGAATAATATTTCCTATGAAACAATTGACGAGTTGTTTGTAAATATTGAAAAAATATGTAAATCGAATTATAAAAATTTCATTTTTGCATATTGTGGAGAGCCTGATGCAACAATGCATAAATTTGGTGTAACATCATGTGAGGCAAAAAAGAAAATTATTGAAATAAACAAATATGTAGAAGAACTTGCAAACAAATTAACAAATTCTGTTATTGTTATAACACCAGACCATGGGCAAACAGATATAAAAGAATATATCAACTTATATGAAGATAAGGAACTTGTTGATTCACTCAAAACGCCATTCTATATTGAACCAAGAGCTGTTGGGTTTCAAGTAAAAAATGAAGAAAAGTTTTTAAAAGCAATTAAAAAGTATAGAAAAGACGCAAAACTTTATAAAGTTAATAAATTAATAAGAAATGATTATTTTGGCCCATATACTGAAAGGTTGCGTATGCTTGGGGATTATATGCTTATTATGAAAAACAATTATAAACAATTTGTGTTTAGTGAAGATAGTACACGATTTGCGGGACATCATACTGCACTTACAAAGCGGGAAATGATTTTGCCACTTATAGTAATTGAAAAATAAAACAGAAAATAAGAAAGACATAAACTATAAAAAAAAATAAGCCAATTAGGCTTACACTGGTGAACCGCCGGGGGCTCGAACCCCGGACCCACAGATTAAGAGTCTGTTGCTCTACCAACTGAGCTAGCGATCCATATTTTTATTTGATAAACTTTTATCAAACTTAAAATATTTTAAACTATTTATAATTTTTTGTCAATAAAAATATTGAAATAATAACTTATTTATTGTGTTATTTATAGAATAGTTGTTTTTTTTAAGGTTATAATATTTAACATGGAAACAGTTAAAGGAAAACCCTATTTTTGTAATGTTAAAGACAGACTTGAACAATTTAAATATTTAGACAAAGATTTAAGTTGCGAAATTTTAATAATTGGGGCGGGGATTGATGGAGCAATCGCAAATTATTTTTTGTCTAAAAAACATAATGTTGTTTTAGTTGATAAAAACAAAATTGGTTTTGGTTGCACAAGTTGTGCAACAGCACTTTTGGAATATCAACTAGATGAATTTGCAAGTGATTTAAAAAAGGAATTAACCCAAGAACAAATTGTTGATGTTTATAAAATGGGGCAAGATAGCATAAAAAAAATTGAAGAGTTTGTTAAAAGACATGGTAATAATTGTTTTTTCAAAAAACGACCAACTTTTTTATACACTAATTCTGTTTTTGAAAAAAATAAAATCATCAAAGAATTTAATTTTAGAAAGCAAAATGGTTTTAAATGTAAATTAATAACATCAGACAACAATCCGTTTCCTTTTGAAGTTAAAGCGGGAATATTGTGCGAAGATGGAGGATGCGAATTTAACCCATATTCTTTTACAAAGCAAATGATAGAAAATTCCAGCAATGCAAATAAAATATTTGAAAACACAATAATTGAAGAGATTATTCAAGATAAAAACAAATTGGTTGCTATAACAAATTTTGGTTATAAAATATTTTGCAACAAAATTATTATTGCAACAGGTTTTAATTGGGAAGTTGTTAAAAAAGACAATCTATGCGATAGATTTATAACTTATTCAATTGTTACTGAGCCAATAAAAGATTTTAAATATTACAAATCATGCCTTGTTCATGATAATAAAAGTCCATATCATTATTTAAGAACTTTGCCTGATGGCCGATTGATTTTTGGAGGAGAAGACACTGTTTTTAATAAAAATAAAGCGATAAACTATAAATTAGCGCAAAAAAAATATATTAAACTAGAAAAAGATTTAAAAAAATTGTTTCCAGAAATTAAAGACAAAATAAAGGTTAGCAATAGCTTTTGTGGACTGTTTGGAACAACGGATAATAATTTAGGGATAATAGGTAAAAGCCAAATTGATAATATTTTTTATTTTATTAGTTGCGGTTCTAATGGAATAATTAACGCTATGTTTGGTGTTGATTTGTTAGAAGACATTTTTAACAACAAAGAAAATAAATTAGAAACAATTTTTTCTCCTTTAAGATAAATTGATTTTGGGCGAAGGAGCGAGAGCGAATTTTTTGAGAGAATGGGAGAATTTGAACGAAGAGAAAAGGCGACCGAAATTCGAACAGAGGGTCACGAACCAAGCAACAAAAAAAGCAGGGGTTACCTGCTAAAGATTGGAGCGGGTGAAGGGAAAAGAGCCGAGCGCGCCCAGTGGGCGAAGGAGCGAGAGCGAATTTTCTGAGAGAATGGGAGAATTTGAACGAAGAGAAAAGGCGACCGAAATTCGAACAGAGGTTCACGAGCCAAGCAACAAAAAA
>CALWRL010000081.1 GCA_944383945.1 uncultured Clostridia bacterium | reverse complement strand
AGTTCGAATCCCTTTTCGCTCCGCTCACAACCTTCGGTTCTTCTGGCTTCAAAAAAAGCCCTTTCGGGCTTCCCTTGGTGCGCCAGAAGGGATTCGAACCCCTGACCTTTGCCTTAGAAGGGCACTGCTCTATCCAACTGAGCTACTAGCGCATTAAACAAGTAGTATAGTATCACAAGCAAAAAAAATTGTCAATAAATTTAAAGATTTTATTTTTATTTATTTTAAAAATTATGTTATAAATATAAAAGTAATGGAAATTATAGAAAAAAGGGAGGGTAAAATGAAAATTATAATAACAGGTGCTGCAGATGGGCTTGGAAGAGAGCTTGCTAAAAAATTAGAAGGTAACGATTTAATACTTTTAGATTATTGTGAAGACAAACTAAAAGAGGTAGCAAATGAAAACAACTGCGATTATTATGTTTGCGATTTAACTTCTGCTGAACAAGTTGAAAAAGTTTGCAAAGAAATAACAGATAAAAATGAAAAAATTGATGTATTAATAAATTGCGCAGGTGCTTGGGTTAACGAACAAGCTGAACTTAACTTAAACAAATTAAAAAATATGATTTTGGTTAATGTTTTTGGAACTATTGGGATGACAATGAGTTTACTGCCAAAATTCAAAGAACAAAAAAGCGGGCTTATTATAAACATTAATTCCCAAGCAGGCGTTGAAAGAGAAGAAGGCTTTCCTGTTTATGGTGCAACAAAAAGTGCAATTGTTGCTTTTAGAAAAAACATTAAACGCCAATTAGGAAATAACAACATAAAAATAACCGACATTCACCCTGGAATGATTCAAACAAAACTATTTGAAAAAGACGGCGTTAAATATCCGGATCAAGCTTTTAAAGCATATAGTTTGTCAAAAGAAACAATAGCCAATGCAATTTTGTTTGCTATTAATCAACCAAGCAAAGTTGTTATACATTCTTTAAAAATAAAAAATGATAATAAAAATAAATAAAAATAAAATAAATAATAAAAAATTAAAAAAATCATTAATTTTAATGATTTTTTTATTTTTATTTAGTGTTTTTAGTTCTTGCTTTAAAAATTAACGCAAAAATAAAAGCAAAAATAACTGCTGCTGCAATACCCCCTGCCGTTGCTTCAAGGCCTCCTGTAAAAACTCCTAAAATTCCTTTTGTTTTAACAGCATTAATTGCGCCTCTTGCTAAGCTTGCCCCAAACCCAACAATTGGAACTGAAATTCCTGCTTTCCCAACATCGTATATATATTGGTAGGCAGTTGTTGCCTCTAAAACAACTCCCAACAAAACAAAGCTAACCAAAATTCTTGAAGTTGTCATATTTGTTTTTATAACCAATATTTGGCCTAAAAAACAAACAAAACCTCCTATTAAAAAAACATATAAATAAGTTAAAAACATTTCCATACGCTTAACCCTCTTTTTTATTTTTTTTCAATTGTCTTTTTATTGTATCACTAAATTTTTTCTTTTCCTCTTTGGTAACAGTTTTATCTTTAAATGGTGGCTGACTTTTAACAACTATTGCATGAGCAATTCCCGGAACGCTTTCTCCCTGCTGACAAGAAGTTGTTGAAAGCAAAGCTCCTGTTGCAACATATAAAACATTTTTTAATTGTCCTGTTTTTAATCTTTCAACAACATAAGAATTAAAAATTGAGGCAGAACACCCACAACCAGATCCCCCCATTAAAACATCTTGATGGTGGAAAAACATCATTTGTCCGCAGTCGCCATAATTTTTGCCTAGCTTATATCCTTTTTTCTCCATTAAATCTATTAAAATTTCAGAGCCAAGCTTTCCAAGATCTCCTGTAATAATTAAATCATAGTCTTCTGGTTTTGTTTTTGTGTCTTTAAAAACCGAAACCATTGTTTCCATTGCCGCAGGTGCCATTGCAGCCCCCATGTTGTTAACATCACAAATTCCAAAATCAACAACTTTTCCAAATGTAACCGAGTGTATATATGGCCCGTTCCCTTTGTTTGACAAAACAGTGCAACCAGACGCCGTGCAAGTCCATTGACTTGTTGGAGGGCGTTGATTTCCCAATTCAAGAGGAAATCTAAACTGTCGTTCTGCAGTAGAAAAATGGCTTGAAGTTGCACAGGCAACATTATTAAAATAGCCCGCGTTAACCATACACGCCCCAATGCCAATAGATAAAGCCATTGCAGAACAAGCAGAAAAAATTCCCAAATAGCTAACATCATAGGCTCTTGCTGCATAGCTAGAAGTTATAATTTGATTTAATAAATCACCACAAATTAACATTTCGATATCTCCATGCTGTAGCAAAGCTTTGTCTGTTGCTCCAAAAATTGCATGTTCTAACATTTTTCGTTCGGCTTTTTCATATGTTTCTTCGCCAAAAAAATCATTTTTCATAACATAATCAAACATTTTGCCAAAAGGGCCTTTCCCTTCCTTCGGCCCAACAATTGAATAATTACCAATAATTCTTGGTTTATTTTTAAAAATAATTGTTTGATTTTTTAAATGCTCACCCATGAAAACTCCTAAATAAACAAATAAATAATTCCAACTAATGAACTTGCTAAAACACCAATAACAATAACCGGACCGGCAATAGAAAACATTTTTACACATAATCCAAAAATGATTCCCTCGTTTTTAAAATCCATTGCAGGACTTGTTATTGAGTTTGAAAATCCTGTTATAGGTATTATAGATCCCGCTCCAGCAAAAGCACCAATTCTATCATAAACCCCAATTCCTGTTAATAATGATGCTA
>CALWRL010000080.1 GCA_944383945.1 uncultured Clostridia bacterium | reverse complement strand
ATGATGCTAAAAATATCAAAATTATGGAAACATAACCAGACACAGAAGTTTCTGGCAACTCTTTCCAAATTGCCATAATTCCATCGAACAAGCCTTGTCCCAAAACACAAATTAATCCACCAACCCAAAAAGAATTAAATAAAGTTGGCCAACTTTTTGTTTTTGGTATTTTTGCTTTAACATATTCGTTATACTTTTTGTTTATTGTTAAATAATCCAATTTTTATCACCCCTTTACAAACGCTATCTTGCCCCAAAAAAACAAAAATAAACAAAAATGGATAAATTTAAAAAAACAAAACAAAATAATCATGTAAAAATTTGGAGGTATTATGAAAAAAATCTTAAAAATAATAGCAGTTTCTTTTTGTGCACTAACCTTAATTTTTTTAGGAGGTTGCGGAAATTCAAATTCATCTTTGTCTTCAAGCCTAGACTATAACCTAAACAAACTTACAAGCGCATTAGAAAAAAACGAAGAAATAAAAAATGAAGAAATAATTATTTCAGAAATGTATTCTTTAAACACTGAAAAAATTAACGAAAAAATTAATGAAAACAACACAAATTCAATGCAAAATCTTTATAACAATGAACAAATAAAAGTTTATAATCCAACTTTAAATCCAAAATTAAACAAGCAGATTGTAACAAATGATGAAATTAACAAAGCTGAAACAGAAAATAAAATGAACAAAAATGTTAATAATTTAAACAACAATATTGCTTATTACAAAGAAAATAACACAAATCAAAATTTTACAATTTCTCCTTCAACAAAAATAACTAAACCAACTACTTATTTACCAAGATACACATCAAATACAACTTTTAATGAAAACTACAATAATTATTTAAACAAAGTTGAAAATGTTTATTTAATGATGAATGATGCGGTTTACATTAACAACAAAATTTTAAGCACGAAACAAAATATAATTAAATCATGCGATAATTTAAAAAATTTATCTAAAAGTATAAATGAAAGCAAAATAAATTTATCAGAAGAACAAATTAAATCCATTAATGAACTTTTAAAAGAACTTGGAAAAACAACAAACAAAATTATAGACACAAGAAACGACGTTAAAAATAGTTGTAATAATTTAAACAATAATAAATCTTTAAATAATAAAATTGAAACAACAAGTGCTAGTTATGTAACTTTAATTAATTGTTTAGATAGCAGATGCTCAGATTATCAAAATATATTAACTATTTTAAACGAAATCGAAAGAATAATTAATTTAAAAAACAATCAAAATGATAATATAAATAATTCTAATATGTTAAACAACGAAAACCTTAATAAAGAAGAACAAAATGTTGTTTACAACAACAACAACAACAACAACAACAACAACAACAACAACAACAACAACAACAACAACAATAACAATAACAACAACAACAACAACTATAACTACACTAATAATAGTAATAATGGTTATAATACTTTTGCAACTCCTAACACAACAAACAACAAATTAAATTCAACTTATAACAACATGGTCAATAAACAAACGCCATCAAATACTTATAATCAAAATAAACCAATTATAAATCAAAATAATTCAGGTGTTAATACAAATCAAAATGATGTAAAAAGCAATATGCCTAACAACACAATTTCTTACAACAAACAAACTATGAAAAATTTTATTGATAGAAATGCTTTAAATAAAGACAACATTTATAACTATAAAAAAGAGTCTTCAACCTCATATGATAACAAAAACGTTAATAATATGCCTTCTAAGCCACTAGCAAAAACAACTTCTTCTAAAAATCAAACCAACGAAATGTCTAATGTTAATTTGCTTCAAAAACCACTTCCAAATGAAAGACGACAAGACTTTAAAAGTTTTTCAACTTTAAATCCTTCGTTAAATAATATAACTGAAAGCGAAGAAAAAAATAATCAAGAAAATTTAAAACAAAACGATACAACCAATGAAAACCAAAATGGAAACAAAAAAACAGAAATAAAAACTAAAACATTAACAAAATATAATGAAGCAAACAAAAATCCTATCATAGAACAAAATAATAAAACGGCATAATTTGCCGTTTATTTTTTATATTACAACCATTTTGGAAAAAAGGTTATTTTTTAAAGTAAAAATCATGTTCGGAAAGAAAATAAAAACAATTTACATTAACTGAAATGTTTTTATTATATAATTTATGCCATTTCAAAACTCCCTAACAAAACATTAGGTTTTACTGATGGACCATGAAAGTCACTTCCACAAGATTCTTTTAAATTATATTTTTTTGCAATTTCACTAAAAATCCTATTATCTTCTTTTAAATTACTTGTATGCAAAGTTTCCAATCCATTTAATCCATTATCTACTAAAAACCGAACTATTTCTTCAAGTTGCGAATAGTTAAGATTATATTCTTTCATTACTTCTCTTGGATGTGCAAAAGTTAAATCAATATTATTACTTTCTTTAAACATATTCAACACTTCCCTAGCATCAAGTTTTAAATGTTCGCTTTTTAAATTGTCCATATTTTTATAATATTCAACCCTATCAAAATTACCATAATGACTAAGCAATTTAAAAACATGAGGTTTGCCAAAAGAATTTGTTGTTTTTAATATTTCAGCAATTTCTGAATTTTTAATATTAATTCCATAAACATCTTTAACTAAATCAATCATTAGTTTGATTTTTTGCAACCTCAATCTTGACATTTTATCTACAAGTTTTAAAATTCTTTCATCATTATAATCAAAGTCTCTTATAAGCAAATGGATATTAATTCCGTTATAAACCTCCTTAATTCTGCAACTTAATTCTACTCCACTATGAAAAATTAAATCTAAATTATTTTTTTTTTATTAATTCATATATTTTTTTACTACCTTCAATTGTAT
>CALWRL010000079.1 GCA_944383945.1 uncultured Clostridia bacterium | reverse complement strand
ATTTTAGAAATTTTTTCATTAAAATTTTTAAGCGTGTTGGCGTGGTATTGTAGTTGCAAAAAAGTAATAACTTCGCCTTCTGGTCCAGCAAAAAGGTTTTGCAAAATTCCACTATAATATGAATTTTTGCATGGATTTTTTATTGCTGGATATTCTTTTGAATCAATTTCTAAACTTGTCAAATTTGCCTCTTGTTTTATATATGAAAGGCAAATTAAAAATGTTAACTTATATATTTATAATATATATTTTATTTTTATTATTAAGAATATATTTTAGAGATAATAAATTCAATAAAACTGTTAGGTAAAAATTTTGCTAAAAGCAAAAGAAACTTGTAAGAATTTCCAATTGTTTTTGTTTTTGGTGGATGTTTTTTTGTTGAAATTTTGTATATTTTTTTTGCAACATATAAACTTGTCATTCCGTTTTGTTCATCTTTTTCCATTCTAGAAATTGAAATTTCGTATCTTTCATTATATATTCCATCGTTTTGTTTTGTTCTGTTTTTGGTGAATGAAGTTTTTGTGTCGCCAGGGTGAACATTTGTTATTTTAACGCCGAATGGTTTTGTTTCTGCGCGCATAGCAGAAGATATTGCATCAACGCTTGCTTTTGTTGCAGAATAGAAGCCTTGGAAAGGAATAAAAAATTTGCTTGCAACAGATGAAACATTTATTATTCTTCCTTTTGATTTTCTTAAATATGGAAGAGCAGATTTACACATGAAAAATGTTCCAAAAAAGTTTACATCAAAAATTTTTTTTGCGTCTTCTTCGCTTGTGTTTTCAACAGAGCCAGAAGTTCCAATTCCTGCGTTGTTAATTAAAATGTCTAGTTTTCCTTCTTTTTCTATTATTTTTTCAATAGCATTTTTGCATTGATTTAATGAAGAAACATCACATTTAATATGGTTTAAATTTTCCATTGCAAAATCGTTTCTTGAAGCGCCGTAAACAATGAAATTATTTTTAATAAAAAGCTTTGCTAAATCTAAGCCAATTCCAGAAGAAACTCCTGTTATTAAAACAACATTTTTTTTCATATTTTCTCCTATAATTTAAACAATCCAACTTGGTTTAATTTCAATATTTAGATTATTTAAATATTTTAATTTATTTTCTTTAAAATTAAAAATTAATTTAAAAGCTGTTAATTTTTGTGTTTTAGATTTAAATTTTTTATTATCTAGATTTTTGCCATATTTTCCATCGCCAACAATAGGATAACCAATATTAGCAAGTTGAGCGCGAATTTGGTGGGTTTTTCCATTACAAATTTCAACTAAAACAACACTTGTTCCGCCAGATGATTTGTTTATAACGGTTACCTTTGTTTCAATTTTAACACTTCCTTTTTGAGGGGAGTTAAATATTTTAACTTGACTTTTTTCGCTGTCTTTAAGTAGATAAGATGTTATGTTTTTAGTTTCAAAATTGGGTGTTCCAACAACTTCTGCTAAATACATTTTCTTTATTTCTTTATTTTTTGATGCATTTTTTATTAAAGAAAAAATTTCTTTATTTTTTGCAAAAATTGTTAAACCTTCGGTGTTTCTATCTAATCTGTTAACCGGCAAATATAATTTTTCTTTTTCATTTAAAATTTTTTCCAATGAATTTTCGGTTGAAGAAACAACTTCAATTCATTTAAATTTATTTACAATTAATATATTTTCGTCTTCATACACATTTTCAAAAAATTTTATATTATTTTCTATTTCTGGCAAATATAATGTTATTTTTTGAAAAGGATAAACTGTTTCATTTTTAGAAACTTTTTTTCCGTCTATTTTTATATCTTTTTTTCTTAATAATTTGTTTGCTGTTTGATAGCTTACATTATTTTGAGAGATTATATTTAACAACTTATCTTCTTTTTTGCAAATAATTTCTTTTTTTATCATGATTTTATAATAGCAATTTTTGCATTTTTTTCAAACTAATTTATTTAAATTGAATTTTATATTTTATTTGAAAAATTTGGCGAAATATGTTAAACTTAATCGTATGAGTGAATTTGAAGATTTTGAAAATTTAGAAGAAAACGAACCTATTGAAGGGCAAATTTGTTATGATGAATTAGAACCAATATTGGAAGAAAAACAAGAAGAGGTTTTAACTCCAATTGATGGACAAATTAAAATAGATGAAATAAAACCTGAAAATGGAAATAATACCATTGAGGAAGGTTTTATTATGGAAGAAAAACAAGAAAATAATGAATTTAAGTTGGAAAAAATTCAAGAAAGGCAAGAAGTTGTTGAAATTAAACATGAAGAAGTAAAAGTAGAATTAAATAAGCAAGAAGAACAAAAAGAAGAACAACTTAAAAACACAGACTTAAAAATAGAAAATGAAGAAGTTAAACAAAACCAAATAACTGAAAAACTTGGCGATGAATTTAACATTATTGATGAAATTGAAATGGATAGGGCTAATAGCGCACCAAAAGCTAACTCAAATAAATCCAAACAAATAAAATTTGATTTATCCGAAGCAGATGGAAGCGGGATTATTTTAACTTCGCTTGAAGATGTTTTGCACAACTCTATGATTCCTTACACTGAACATGTTGTTTTAGATAGAGCGCTTCCAAGAGTTGAAGATGGATTAAAACCTGTTCAAAGAAGAATTTTATACACGATGTTGGAGCTTGGTCTTCAACCGGACAAACCATTTAGAAAAAGTGCAAGAATTGTTGGAGATTGCATGGGAAAATATCATCCACATGGTGATAGTTCTGTTTACGATGCAATGGTTAGAATGGCTCAAAGTTATTCATTAAGAGAGCCTCTTGTTATTGGTCATGGGAATTTCGGGTCGATTGATGGCGACAGTGCGGCGGCTATGAGATATACAGAAGCGAAATTGTCACCTCTTGCGATGGAGCTTTTGCGTGATTTAGACAAAAACACTGTTAGATGGATGTTAAATTTTGACGACA
>CALWRL010000078.1 GCA_944383945.1 uncultured Clostridia bacterium | reverse complement strand
GAAATAGCAAGTTTTTATTGCATTCTTACAAAAGCAAAAATTTATAATGAAATTTAAAAAGATAAAAGAGATATATGGAAAGCAAAAGAAAAGAAATATTGAAATTTGAAAATGTTTCACTAACCTATCACACAAAATCTGATGAAATATTAGCCCTTCAAAACATTAATTTTACAATATACGAGGGCGAATTTGTTGCCATTGTTGGCCCTAGCGGTTGCGGAAAAACAACAATTTTAAGTTTAATTTCTGGAATTTTAAAACCAAGTAGTGGTAAAATTTTTTTAGATGGCAAGGATATAACGAATAAACCAGAAAAAACAATTAAAAACTTTAATATTTTTAAAAAGAAAACAAACAACATCGCTGAAAGCGAAATTGGATATATGTTTCAACGAGATCATCTTTTTGATTGGAGAACCATTTGGAAAAATGTTACTTTAGGTTTAGAAATTCAAGGAAAGAAAAATGATACACAAACACTAGAAAAATTAGATGCATTATTAGTAAAATATGGCTTAGGGCCGTTTAAAAACAAAAAGCCAACTCAATTATCTGGTGGCATGAGACAAAGAGTTGCTTTGATAAGAACCCTTGCACTAAATCCGAAGTTGCTACTTTTAGACGAGCCTTTTTCTGCTTTAGATTTTCAAACTAGATTAAGTGTTTGCGATAGCGTTTCTGAAATTATAGAAAGTGAAAAAAAATCGGCAATTTTAGTTACACATGACATTGCCGAAGCAATTAGCATGGCAGATAAGATTATCATTCTTTCTGCAAGACCAGCTAGCGTTAAAAAAATTGTTGATGTTAATTTAAAACATTTGGGAGCACCAATCAAACGAAGAGAAAGCGAAACTGCAAGAAAGATGTTTGATGATATTTGGAAAGATTTGATTGTTTACAACGAGAAACCAAAACAAATAAAGGAGACCCAAAATGAAAATACTTAACTTTTTCAAAAGAAAAAAAAATAACAATATAAACTACTCCAAAGAACATATTAATTATGTTAAAAAATTAAACAGAGAAAAATGGATTATTAAATTAATTCAGCTTTTAATTTTAGTTGCGTTTTTTGTTCTTTGGGAACTTCTAACTATGTTTAACATTTTAGACCCTTTCTTTATTAGTTCCCCATCTAGAATGATTGCTACACTTTCAGACCTATATTCGTCTGGTGAATTGTTTGTTCACATAGGAACAACATTATATGAAACAGTTGTTGGCTTTATACTTGCAACAGCACTTGGTTATTTAATTGCGGTTATATTATGGTGGAGCGAAAAATTAAGGAAAATTTTCGATCCCTACATTGTTGTTTTAAACAGTTTACCTAAAATTGCTCTTGGACCATTAATCATAATTTGGTTTGGTGCTGGAACAACTGCAATTATAGTTATGTGTATATTAATTTGCGTTATTATAACCTCTTTAAGTTTGCTTGGCTCTTTCCTGTCATGTGATAAAGATAAAATTCTTTTAATGAAATCTATGAACGCTAAAAAGTATCAGATATTTTTTAAACTTATTGTTCCAAATTCAATTCCTGATTTTATTTCTGTTTTAAAAATTAATGTTGGAATGAGCTGGGTTGGAACAATTATGGGAGAATATTTAGTTAGTAAGGCCGGCCTTGGTTATTTAATAGTTTATGGCGGAACAGTTTTTAAACTCGATTTGGTTATGACAAGCACTGTTATCCTTTGTTTACTTGCTGGCGGAATGTATTTTATTGTTAGCCGAATTGAAGCTCGTTTTAGACGATAACTCCATGCTCCAAACTATCATAACAAATCCAAAAGCTCCTATTATCGAATAAAAATATTTAATTATACCATTAAATCCGATTAAACTAATTAAAAAAAACAGTAGCGCGCAAAACAAAATTTGCGTTGCTTTTGTTTTCTTTTTTAACACATGATTGCCTTTAAATTTATCATTTAAAATGTTAACAAATGAATATTGTGTTGAAAAAAGAGTTGTTAAAATGCTTAAAAACATAACAAGCGAAAAACACAATCCAACTGGTTTTGATATTAAATATGCTAAGTATAATAATGGTAATTGTAAAAATAAAATTGCGTTATCACTTAATAAAATTGTTAAAATAATTGTTCCAATAAGCAATAGTAAAACACTGGTAACCGTGTAGCTAACATATTTAATTTGCTTGTTATTTAATTTGTTGCCACAATCATAAAGAACTCTATTTGTTGTTGCCAAATTGCAACAACTATAACTAACGCAACTAAAAATCAATAGTCCAATAGATGGCAAATCTGTTGAAAAACTTGGTGCGGATAACGGGGAACTTAACAATGTTTTTATACTAATAAAAATTATTCCAAAAATTATAAACGGGACTATGTAAACACTTAATTTTAATATTCCTTTAAATCCAAAAATCAAAATTATTGACGAAATAATAATTAACGCTAAACTATAAATAGGAAAATTAAACTTGCGTATAACCGAATTACACAACTCGTTTGCCCCAGCCAACATTGCTGAACCAATTATTGTTAAAAAAATTAGCGATAGATAATCAAAAAACATCATAGTTTTATTATTTTTTAAAAAATCTGAAGTGTAACAAATTTTACCAAAGCCCATTATTTGCTTTAAACCTAAATAAATAACAATGAAAATTAACGGCAAAAATAAAAGGCTAACAAAACCATATTGAGCAAAAAAAACAACAATTTCTTGGCCGGAAGCAAGTCCTGCGCCAATTATTGCTCCTAAAATTAAAAATGAAAACTTTAAAGAATAAAAAAAATCTTTCACAATTAAATTTATTAATATTTTTTTTAATATATAACTAATTGTTGTAAATGTTGTTATAAAAATATTAGATTTTAATTAAAAAAAGTTGTTAACACAACTTTTTTAAAAATTATTAATGATTTCTGTTAAAAGTTTTTTGTTCGAAAGCAAGTTCCCCCCTGCAATTAACGGCGCATCATCGCCATCTTTAATTGCAACAACTTTTATTTGAAGTTTCTTTGTTAAATATTTTGAAAGACCTGGAATAGTTGATAATCCTCCAGAAACATAAATTCCGTCAACTGCAACATCACCTGAAATTTCTGGTGGACAAACATTTAATGTTGTTTCAATTGCAGATATTATGTTGTCTATTAAAGATTTTATTATTGGGTATATCTCTTCACTAGAAACCAAAATTTCATAATTAGGAAGTTCATTTAACTCCACAACAGATAAACCATATTTTAAATA
>CALWRL010000077.1 GCA_944383945.1 uncultured Clostridia bacterium | reverse complement strand
CCTGATTGAGCTTTTTACTAAACCTCTTTTTAAACCTAATAAAAAGCCAATTAAAAGCCCAAGGAAAAGAAGTATGTAAAGCGTTACTTGAATAATAACTTCAAAACTCATAAAAATTCTCCTTTTTTAATTATAACCAATTATTAACAGTTTTACTTTTATAAAACATTTGTGAAATTAAAATATGTGTTGAAATGTTGCGATAAAGCTCGATTATTTAGTATATAAAAATTATAAAACAATACTAAAAAAAAACAAAGGGAAAAAATACAATAAAAATTTAGTTCATATTTACACATTTTGGTGTTATTATAAAAACATGGTTATAGCAACTCAAATTATTTCTGTTGTTTTAAATTTGTTTAGCAGGTTGCAAAAAACAAAAGCAAAAACACTTTTGATTTTTACTTGCTCTACTTTGTTTTCCATACTAACATACATTTTTTTAAATCAAATGGCCGGAGCGTTTTTACTTATTGCAGCAACAATAAGAACGGTTATTTTTTATTTATATGATTATTTTAAACTAAAACCAAATTTAGCAGTTTTACTAACTTTTGAAACTACTTATATCATTTTAGTTGGTTTAACATGGCAATCTTCAGTTGATACTTTAATATTGCTTAGTGTTATGATGCTAACATTTGCTTTTTGGCAAGATAACATGTATGTTTTAAGAATTGGAATGGTTTTAGATCCTATCATATTAACTATATATAACGTTTTAATAGGAGCTTACATTAACATAATTGGAGATATGGCATGTTTGATAGCAGTTATAATTTCAATTATATATTACGATGTTTATAAAAGGTCAACACCAATTATTAAAAGATTGTTATATTATGTTAAACCAAAAAGAAAAAGAAAAAGACTTAAAGCTCGCCTTAGAAAAAGAAAATAAAAAAAATTTGCTAAGATTTCTTAGCAAATTATATTAATAATTCTATTAGGAACTAGAATAACCTTTTTTATATCAGCCGTTAAATATTTTGAAATTACATTATCTTGATTTATCAATTTCATAATATCTTCTTGGCTGGCATTAGAAGGAACTTGAATTGTTCCTCTCATTTTTCCATTAATTTGAACAGGTAAACTAATAACATTTTTAACTAATTTGTTTTCGTTGTAAGTTGGCCATTTTGCCTCGCTTATTTTTGGAGTAAAGTTTTGCTTTTCCCAAAGTTCTTCTGTTATATGAGGGGCAAAAGGATTTAGTAATAATAAAAGTGTTTTAAATTCCTTTTTATTAATTTTCTTTTCTTTGTAAATATCATTGCACAAACTCATAAGCGTAGAAACTGCTGTGTTAAATTTAATTTCGTCTATGTCATTAGTAACTTTTTTTATTGCATAATTGAATGAAAAGGATAATTCATCTGAAAATTCTTCACCATCTGTTAAAAATTCTTGCATTGCCCAAACACGGTTTAAGAATTTAAAGCATGCTTTAACTCCATTATCGTTCCAATTAACCATTTCCCCATAGTCGCCAATGAACAATTCCCAAAGTCTTAATGAATCTGCGCCGTATTCTGCAATAACTTGTCTTGGGTCAACAACGTTTCCAAGACTTTTACTCATTTTAACGCCATTGCTTCCAAGAATAATGCCTTGTGAAATTCTCGTTTCAAATGGTTCTAGAACAGGGCTTATTCCAATGTCGTAGAAAAATTTATTCCAAAATCTTGCATACAACAAATGCCTTGTTGTGTGTTCGTTGCCTCCGTTATATATATTAACAGGAAGCCATGCTTTTAATGCGTCCATGCTTGCAAATTCTTTGTTATTTTTAGGATCGCAATAGCGCATGAAATACCAACTGCTACCAGCCCAACCTGGCATTGTGTCTGTTTCTCGGCGTGCTGGCATACCACATTTAGGACATGTTGTTTTTACCCAATCTTCTATAACTGAAAGAGGGCTTTCACCATCTTTTGTTGGTTCATAACTTTTAACATTAGGAAGCGTTACAGGAAGTTGATTTTCTGGAACAGGAACCCAACCACATTTTTCACAGTAAACCATAGGAATTGGTTCGCCCCAATATCTTTGGCGAGAAAAAACCCAATCTCTCATCTTAAAATTAACTTGCTTTTTAGCAACGCCTAAATTAATTAATTTTTCGGTTATTTTTATTTTTGCTTCTTCAACTGTTAAACCACTAAATTCTTCGGAGTTTATAAGTTTTTTTCCTGTTCCTAAATATTCGCCTTTTTCAAGAGCTTTTTTTGAAACATCTCCCTCGATAACTTGAATCATAGGAATATTTTTTTCTATTGCAAAGTCATAATCTCTTTGGTCATGAGCAGGAACAGCCATAACAGCGCCTGTTCCATAGTTTGCTAAAACAAAATCTCCAATATAAACAGGAACTTCCTTGTTGTTTACAGGGTTTATTGCAGTTATTCCTTTTAAAATACAACCGCTTTTTTCTTTTAAAAGTTCTTGTCTTTCAAACTCGCTTTTTTTAGATGTTTCTTTTATGTATGCTTCAACTTCATCTAAGTTTTGTATTTTATCTTTTAAGTTTTTAACTATTTCAGATTCTGGAGCAAGAACCATAAATGTTATGCCATAAATTGTTTCAATGCAGGTTGTGAAAATTTCAAAACTTCCACCTTGCTTTATGTTAAATTTAACTTGAACACCTTCACTTTTACCAATCCAATTAATTTGGCTTGTTTTTATGTGTTGTTGATATTTTGTTAGTTTTAAATCATCTGCAAGTCTATCAGCATATTCTGTCATTTTTAAGATCCATTGACTTTTTGCCTTTTGAGTGACTTCTTCATGACATTGGCAACATCTTCCACCTTCAACTTCTTCATTTGCCAAAACTCCACAATTTTTGCAAAAATTAACCAGTGTTTCTCTTTTTTCTGCAAGCCCATGTTTGAAGAATTGAATAAAAAGCCATTGTGTCCATTTATAATAATCTGGATCGCAAGTGTTTATTTCACGAGACCAATCGAAAGAAAGCCCAACCGCTTTTAACTGCTCTTTAAAAGTGTTTATGTTTCTTTGAACAATTTCTTGTGGAAGTTTTTGTTCTTTAATTGCAGTTCTTTCTGCTTCAAGACCAAAAGCATCACAACCCATTGGGAAAAGAACATTTTTTCCTTCAAGGCGTTTTTTTCTTGCAACAGCATCCATTGCTGTATAACTTCTAACATGCCCAACGTGAAGTCCTTTTCCGCTTGGATAAGGAAACTCAATTAAAACATATTCGTTTTCTTTTCCTTCAACATGATTTTTAACTTCAAATCTTTTTTCGTTTTCCCAAATTTTTTGCCATTTAGATTCTATTTCATGGAAATTATATGAATCCATAT
>CALWRL010000076.1 GCA_944383945.1 uncultured Clostridia bacterium | reverse complement strand
AAAGTTGCAAAAGAAATTTTTTGTTTTTTATAGTTCGACCTTGTTTCAAAAAATACAGATTTTTTAACAGTAACCTCTGCCAATGTTATAGAAAATTTTTACACTATTTCTAACGATATAAACAAATTTTATTCTGGCTGTTTGATTTTAGAAATTTTAAAAGTTGTTGGGCGGGAAAACGAGAATAATGAAATACTTTTTTTGGAAACATTAAAAGCCTTAAAAACTTTAGCATATTCAAACATTCAACCTAAATTAGTTTTGGTAAAATATTTATTAAAAATATTTGAAGCAATGGGATATAAGCTTTCTTTAAATAAATGTCCACATTGCGGATTAAACTTTGGCACAAAAAGATATTTTTCTTTAAGTGAAGGAACAATAACTTGCAGTGCATGCAAAACTATGGATTCAAAAGAAATTTCCCAATTAACTCATAATTCTATGAGGCTAACATTAAACTGCGATTATGAAAAACTTTCTTCTTTAAAAATTTTAGACAATGCTATTTCAGATGCGTTTAATCTTTTAGTTGAAAATTTCGAAAGAAAATTTGATTATAAATTTGTTTCAACCCTTTAACTTAAAGGGTTATTTTTTTATTATTTTTTAATAAGAATATATTAGATATAACAAATTAAAATTATTTGTTTTTTCTTGTTTGCTTATAAGCAAAGAAAAAATGTTGATTTTTGAAAGATTTTTTGTTTTTATTACTACTTTTGGGCAAGTAAAACTTTGCTTATAAAAATAATGTAAAATAAAATTAGGAGAGCAGATGAATTTAAAGAAATTGTTAAAAAGAGTTAGTTTCAATTTAAAAGGGAATTTAAATTGCGAAATAGAAGATGTTGTTTATGACAGCAGAAAAGTTAAAAAAGGAAGCCTTTTTGTTTGTTTAAATGGAGAAAACACAGATGGGCATAATTATGCTAGCGAAGCAATGAAAAAAGGAGCTGTTGCAATTGTTTGCGAAAGAGAACTTGATGTTAATATTAATCAAATTATTGTAAACTCAACCAGATGTGCTTTTTCAAAAATTTGTGCAAACCTATATGATAATCCACAAGAAAGTTTAAAGTTAATTGCAATAACAGGAACAAATGGAAAAACAACAACTTCTTTTTTGCTTTCTTCAATTATTTTTGAAAGTGGAAAGATTGTTGGAACTATTGGAACTCAAGGGTCTTTTATTGGCAAACAATTTATTAAAACCGATTTGACTACACCAGACCCCCAAGATTTATTTAAAATTTTAAAAACAATGGTTGACAACAAGGTTGAATATGTTGTTATGGAAGCGAGTGCGCATGCATTGTTTTTAGATAAATTGTTTCCAATTATTTATGATGTTGGAGTTTTTACAAATTTTACTCAAGACCATTTAGATTTTTTTAAAACAATGGAAAATTATAAGCAGGCAAAGTTAAAATTGTTTTCTTCGAATCATATAAAAAGTGCGGTTTTAAACTTTGATGATATGGTTGGAATTGAAATAGCTAATGCGTTAGATGTTCCATTTATTTCTTATGGGCTTAAAAATCCATCAGATGTTTTTGCAATTGAAATTGAAAAGAAGCCAAATAAAACAAGTTATGTTGTAAACTTGCTGGATAATGTTTTTAAAATAGATAGCAATTTACTTGGCGATTTTAACATTTACAACACTCTTGCAGCGTGTTCGGCGGCTTCAATTTTGGGATTTACAGAAAACCAAATAAAAAGGGGAATTGAGGCTTTAAAAAGCGTTCCGGGAAGATTAAATAGTTATTCATTGCAAAATGGGGCAACGGCAGTTATAGATTTTGCTCACACGCCAGATGGGGTTGAAAATGTTTTAAAAACTCTTAAAGCAATGCCGTTTAAAAGAATTATAACTGTTTTTGGTTGTGGAGGAAACAGAGATAAGAAAAAACGCCCGTTAATGGGAAACATTGCAGAAAAATATAGCGATTTTGTTGTTTTAACAAGTGACAATCCTAGATTTGAAAATCCGGAGCTAATTTTAGATGATATTGAACATGGAATGAAAAAAAATGCACACACTAGGTTTGCAAACAGAGAAACTGCTGTTTGCCATGCAATTGACATTTCAAAAGAAGGAGATGTTGTTGCAATTTTGGGGAAAGGAGCCGAAGAGTATCAAGACATAAATGGTGTTAAAGCCCCTTATAACGATTACTGTGTTGTTATGGAAAAAAATCAAGAAATGGTTTTGGATTTTGCAATTAAGGGAGGAAAAATTTGAGATATTATCTAATTTGTTTTATAACTTGTTTGTTAATTTCTGCTGTTGTTTCGCCATTTGTTATTAAAGCATCTAAAAAATTTAAAGCATCGCAAACAATTTTGCATTATGTTGAAGCCCATAAAGGAAAAGATGGAACGCCAACAATGGGCGGAATTATTTTTATTTTAACAATGATGTTTTCGTTTTGTTTCTTCACAAAAAATTTTCAACTTGCAACAATTTCTCTTGCAGTGATGTTGGCGTATGGAATTTTGGGTTTTTTAGATGATTTTATTAAAATTAAATTTAAACAAAATTTAGGGTTAAAACCTTATCAAAAAATAATTGGGCAAGTTGGAATTGCAACTATAATTGCTTTTTATTGTTATTATTCAAACCTTGTTAGCAGTAAAGTTTTTTTACCTTTTACAGACATTTTGGTTGATTTTGGTTGGCTAATTATTCCTTTTATAATTTTTGTTTATCTTGCTGTTGTTAACAGCGTTAATTTAACAGATGGGCTAGATGGATTGGCTGGCGGAGTTAGTTGTGCGTATTTAGTTGGATTTATAGGTCTTCTTTTAATTTATAAAACAACGGCAATAACTCCCGAAATGGTTTTGGAATATGAGAATTTACTAATATTATCATTTTGCGCCATTGGGTCTGTTTTGGGATTTTTATGTTACAACATCAACCCTGCAAAAATTTTTATGGGAGACACGGGTTCTTTAGCTCTTGGCGGGTTATTATGTTCAATTGCAGTTTTTTCTAAAACAACTCTTTTAATTCCTTTTGTTGGAATAATGTTTGTTGTTTCAGCTTTGTCGGTTTGCTTACAGGTTATTCACTATAAAAGAACAAAGAAAAGAATATTTTTAATTGCACCTCGTCATCATCATTTCGAAAAAAATGGAGATCATGAAAATAGAATTACCTTCGTATATATAGTTATAACAATTGCTGTTAGTGCATTGGCAATTGTAATAACTTTGTATGCAGGTGGTTTTTGAGATTATTTCATAAAAAAAGTTTATATAAAGGCAAAAGAATATTAATTTATGGCATGGGTCGAAGCGGAAGCAGCTGCAAAGATTTTTTACTTTGCAACGGCGCAAAAGTTTACACTTACA
>CALWRL010000075.1 GCA_944383945.1 uncultured Clostridia bacterium | reverse complement strand
TATTACATTTTTGTGTCGTAATATGAAAACAGTGAGGTAAATATGAAAAAATATATAAATCCAATTTTATCAATAATTTTAGGAGTTTTAACTTTCGGATTGTATGCTGCACCATTTCTCACCTATGAAGGAGTTATGGGAATAGTAGAATCAGGAAGCTGCTACGAAGCAATTGTTTTTGAAAACGCATCGGATAGCGTTATCGCTTTTAGCGTTTTTTCTGTTGCATTGTTAGTTATGGCTGGTTTCTTAATTGTTAGTGGAGTTTTTATGATTTTACAAAATGCTAACATAATTAAAAGCAAATCAATTTCAAAATTAAAAAATTTCTTACAAGTTATAACTTTTGTTATTGCGCTTGCAACATTAATTTGTTATTTAGTTGTTTATAACGACATAATTAGTGCAACTGGTCCTTTTGGAGATGCTGCTAAAGACGCAATTAAAGTTGGCGCAACATCAATAACACTTGCAATTGTTTCACTTGTAACAACAATTTTATGTTTCATATTTCAAGATAAAAAAAAGAAAAGAAAATAAATAAAAACCAAAAATAAAAAAGGAACTTAAATTAAGTTCCTTTTTTTGTGTATAACTTATGTTTTCCTTAATTTATTTATTTTGTTTAATTTCTTTTGCTTTTTGTTTAAGTTGTTTAATTTCAAACGAAAGAAGCTCATATGACTCAATGCTTTTATTCATTTCAGCTTTAATTTCAGCAGTTATTTCTCCATTTTTTTCTGCTTTTTTAATTATTTCTTTTCTTTGATTGTCTAACGTCTCCAACTCTTTAAGTTTTTTTTGAAGTATTGCGTCAATTTTTATCCATTCTTCTAAATTTGGTTTAGAATTCTCTTTCATTTGCACTGTTCCCCCACTCATATATTTTATATTGTTCCCTGTGCCAATCGCCAGAGCACGACCCGCTTCCCGCATATTTAAAATCATCAAAATTTGGTGCTTTTGATATTTCACTTTTTGGATTTTTTTTAATAAAATCATTTAAAGCAAGCCAATTTGATGAACACCCGCAAGTAACTTTTTTAATAGGTTTATCTATATTTTCATTGTTATATTCTTTTACAAATTCCTTAACCCCTTCCATAGTTTTGTCATAAATTGATTTGCGAGAATCGTTTTTACTTTTATATTTGTTACTTAACTCAAAATTGTTAATAACAGCATATCCTTCTTCACGATTTACATATATAAGCCCAAAACAAATAATGTTATTATCAAAATCTCTAATAACAAGCGGTTGCATATCTGGATGAATTATCATTGCCCTCATTGCGCCTGCCCCAGCTCCATAAAGTGTTGCACAGCAACTTGTCAAACATCCCATGGCAAAGTTTGCTGGATCACTTTTAGATAAAACCTCATAAGTAAAAACCGATGATGTATCTTCTATTTGGTCGGCTAAAATTTCTTTACTGTCTGATAAAATTCTTTCTCTTAGCTCTTGTGCTTTTGCTCTATATTGATCTAAACTTGTAATTCTTCCCTGTTTAACTTCTTTATTTAAAATGTCCTTAACGCCTTTTTGCTCTCTTTCTTTGTCAATTTCTTTTGCTTTGTCAAAGTGCTTTTGCGAATATATTTTATATTTGGATATTTCATTAGCTATTTCCACATCTCTCTCATTGTTTATGCCAGCAAATTTTGTTTCAGAAAATTCTTTTATTAAATATTCAACTGTTGGTGTTTTCCATTTAAGTTTATCTATCCCAATTTCTGTTGTCTCATAAACTAAAACTTTAAAACGATTTTCTTCACTTGTTGGAAGACGAAATGAATTTTCATTATTAACATTTTCTATTTTTAACTCGGTTCTTGTTTTAAACCATTCATAAATGCGAGGAAGAATCTTCATATTTTGGTTTAAATCAGACCAATTAGTTTTATTCATAATAAATTTCGCAAATTCTTGGTTGTAGCCGTTCATTTTCATTTCTTGTAAATTCATGTGAAGCGAACTTAAATCTAAGCTTCCATCATTAATAACTTTTTGCATAAAAGTATAGGCAACATCTCCAACAGGAACATAATTAGGTTCTCCATTTTTTAACTTACCCATTGCTATTGTTTTGTTTTTGTCTTCCAATATTCCAATGTTGCAACAAATCGAATTAAATTCATTAACATTATTTTCATTTAACCCTTTTTCTTTTGCAAGCTCATAAATTTTATTTAACCTTTTAAAATTAACACTTGCGTTTTCTGTAATATATTTATGTAAATCCGGTGTGAATAAATCTCCAATTATGTTGTTGTCTTTAAAGTTAACACTTTTAACACCGGAAAAAGCCCCGCGGCCAATTTTTGTTAATGTTTCTGGAAGATTTATGCTTTCTAACCTTGAACAGCCACTAAAAGCAAATTCACCAATTTCTAAGATATCTTCTGAAAAATTTACCCTTTCTAAACTTGAACAATTATAAAAAGCATAACTTTTAATTTTTTTCAAACTCTGTGGAAGATTTATACTTTTTAAACTTGAACAATTATAAAAAACTCCAAATTCAATTTTATTTAAATTTTGCGGAAGGTTAATGTTTTTTAAACTTGTACAATTACTAAAAGCGGTTCCTTGAATTTCTGTTATGTTTTCTGAAAGAGTTATTGTTTTTAAATTTGAACAGCCAGAAAAAGTGCCTGAACTAATTTTTGTTATTTGTTGTGGAATATTTATATTCTCTAAACTTGAGCAGTCTTCAAAGGCATATTTTTTTATTTCAGTTATACTAGATGGAAGTTTAACATTCTTTAACCCTGAACAATTAGAAAATGCATATTCTTTTATTTCTTCCAATCCATCTGGAAGAATTACATTTTCTAAACTTGAGCATCTTAAAAAAGATCTATTCCCAATTATACTTAATCCTTTCGAAAAATTAACAGTTTTTAACTTTAAACATTCTAAAAATGAATCTTCTTCAATTTCTTTTATCGCACTTGGTAAAGTTATAGTTTCTAAACTTGAACAGCCATAAAAAGTACGAGGAGAAATTTTTGTTGTTGACTTTGGTATATTTATATTCTTTAAAGAAGTGCAGTTTTTAAAAGCATAATCCTTAATTTCCACAATATTTTCCGGAAGCTTTATATCGTTTAAACTTGAACAATTAGAAAAAGCACCAATATCAATTTTATTTAAACTTTTTGGAAAATTTATGCTCTCTAAACTTGAACAATTAGAAAAAGCATTATAATTAATTTCTGTTATTTTATTTTGCAATGTTATACTTCGTAAATTAGTGCAACCAGAAAAAGTTCCTAGTTTAATTTTTGTTACCTTTTTTGGAATATTTATTTCTTTTAAATTTAAACATTTATTAAAAGCAAAATCTCCAATTTCTTTTATTT
>CALWRL010000074.1 GCA_944383945.1 uncultured Clostridia bacterium | reverse complement strand
GCAATCATCTATTGATGCAATAAACTTAGCTAATAAATTTGATAATGTTTATGCAGTTGTTGGTTTTCATCCAAATTCGGCTTATGAGTATGATGACAAAGCAGAAAATTTAATTTTAACGGCTGAAACAAACAAAAAAATTGTTGCCATTGGAGAAATTGGTTTAGATTTTTACAATCTACCTTGGCAAATGGAAAACGAAAAAAAAATAAATCCAAATTTAAAAGACGTAACGAACAATATTTCATATTAAAACAAAAAGAAATTTTTTTAAAACAAATTAAGCTTGCAAACAAACTTAACCTTCCAATAATGATTCACATGCGAGATGCAACCAACGAAACCCTAAAAATTTTAGAAGAAAACAAAAACCTTTTGAGTGCAGGAGGCGTTATGCATTGTTTCAATGGTAGCATTGAAACAACAAGGCGCGTTTTTAATCTTGGGCTATACATTTCAATTGGCGGATCAATAACCTTTAAAAATTCAAGGATAATGCCGGAAGTTTTAGAAGAAATTGGACTAGAACGGGTAACATTAGAAACCGATTGCCCATATCTATGCCCCGAGCCATTTAGAGGAACTCGCAATGAACCAAAAAATATTCCATTAATTGCAAAAAAAATTGCACAGTTAACATATAGTTCCTTAGAAGAAGTTGAAAAAATAACAACACAAAATGCATTAAACGCATTTCCAAGAATGAAATAAAGAGGGAATAATGAAAGATTTTAAATTCAAAAAAGAGTTTGGCCAAAATTTTATTTTTGATGGCAATTTGCTTTCTGCAATTGTTGCGGATTCTAAAATAACAAACCAATCCGAAGTTTTAGAAATTGGCGCAGGTGCAGGAAGTTTAACAAAAAAACTTTGCGAAAAAGCAAAAAAAGTTGTTTCTTACGAAATAGACAAAACCCTAACCGAACAACTAACCCAATTAGAAAATCAAACACCAAATTTGAAAGTTATATTTGCAGACGCTTTAAAAGAACCATTAGAAAAAATCGAATCTAATTTCAGCGGAAACTATGTTGTTGTTGCAAACATTCCTTACTACATAACTTCTCCATTAATTTTTAAATTTTTAAAAGAATCTAAACGAGCATTATCATTAACTGTTATGATTCAAAAAGAAGTTGCATTAAGATACTTATCTAAACCATCAACAAAAGATTACGGAATTCCAACAGTTATGATAAATTATTTAGCAAATGTTGAATTTCTTAGAAATGTAAACAGGAAAATGTTCACGCCAGTTCCAAATGTAGATTCAGCGCTAATAAAAATAACACGCGACAATTCTAAACCAAAAGCAAATGATGAAATCTTTTTTGAAAAATTGGTTAAAGCATCTTTCGCAAACAGACGAAAAACATTAGTAAACAACCTTCAACTTATAAACATTCCAAAAGAAAAAATAATAAACTCTCTAAACTCAATCAACAAGACTAACGATGTTCGCGCAGAACAATTATCCGTTAACGACTTTATAAACCTTTCAAATTTACTTTGCTAAAATAAAAATTAATAAAAAATAATTAGAAAACATTTAAAATTAATAAATTAAACAAAAACAACTAAAAAAGCGAAAATTTCGCTTTTTTTTGCGCTCAATTCAAGTTTTATTTTCATATATAATAGAATAGAAAAATAAATTAGGAGAACCTATGAAAGAAAAAACTATAATACTTTCCTCAACAAATAAAACAAGCGAAAAAGCTGTTTTAAATTTAGAAAAAACAAAAGAAGGCTACGACGGAAACATAAGGCTTTATAACTTTAAAGAAATTCCTAGAGGGATATTAACTCTTGGTTTTCTTATAGATAAAGAAGTTGTAAAAACAGCTTTATCGGAAAAATCAAAAGATCTTTATAGTTTTCAATTAAAAACAAATAAAGTTTTAGAAAATTTTACTTGTGCACTAGTTTTAATACATAATGGAGATGCGTCCCCTTTGCTTTGCGGGTCAACCTTTAAATCAAGCGAAGTTGATTTGCCACTGGAACTTTCAAAAAACTTTGATATTCTAGATGACAGCCAAATTTCAGCTAGCGAAGTTGAAAACAGGCTTAACCAGTGTGGAATAGACTATGAAGACGAAGAAAAAGAAGAAATAGAAAAAGCAATTAACAAAAATTTATGTGAAGAAAACAAATGTGCTAATTGCAGTTACAGAAACGCTTTTTATTCAACTAACTCTAAAACTTCTCCAATTGAAACACAAAAATCTGAACCCGCTCCACTATACCCAAACACTTTTGTTTCTCAAAGCAACTTTTATGATGAAATAAAAGGACAAATATCGCTTCTTTTTGAAAGATATCCCGAAGAAACATTTTTAAACGAAATAATACCAAACAGCAAATGGGTTAAAGTTGATTATGAAGATAACGGCGAATATTTTGTTGTTGGCTTGCTTTATGAAAATGGAAATGTTGCTTATGTTTGCTATGGAATGCCAGGTGAATTTTCTGTTGAACCCCCACGAGAACTTTCTGGAATTAGCCAATGGCTTCCATTAGACCCCGAAAAACCAAATGAACTTGGCTACTGGCTTATGTATCAAGATGCAGAAACAGGAGAAAGCGTTGAAATAAAAATAAGCTAATTAATATAATAAAAATAAGCCTTAAAACAAGGCTTATTTTTTATTTCTTCTTTCTTGATTTTTTTTGAGGCTGTGACAATCTGTTTTTCAAATCACCCCATAGTTTTTCTAAATTATAATAATTTCTGGTTTCTTCTGTTAATATTTCAATCAATACCTCTCCTAAATCTAAAATAATCCAAGATCCAGGAAAATCACCTTCTTTATAAACTAAAATGTCTTTACTTCTAAAATATTCTTCAAGCTCAACCGAAATTTCACGAGAAAATTTTTCGTTTGGCGATGTTGCTATAACTATATATTTTATAACTTCGCTTTTTCCATTAAGATTAAAAGCTTCAACATTTTTTAATTTTTTGCTTTCTAATAGCAAAATTAAATCTTTAATAAAACTATCTTCCATAAATTTATTTTATAAAAATTTTAATAAATTGTCAATTATATTTAATATTTTATGAAATTTTTTATTATTTTATTAAAAATTTTTTTTATTATATAATTTTATAAGATTAAATTTTAAATTGCCGGCAATAATTAATTTATGATATTTAAATTTTTTAATATATTATTTAGGCTATTTTTAATCTTTTTAATCTGCTTTGTTTGGGTAAGATACTTTGTTAAAGATTTAACATTATCTCTTGTTTACACCGCAATTTTAACAGCTTGTTTCGAGCTTATCATTCACTTTTTACTAGACAGAAAATTTTCAAAAATGAAATTAAAACAAGAAGAAGAAAAATTGGCCGAAAAAATATCATTAAATTTTATTTATAACAATAA
>CALWRL010000073.1 GCA_944383945.1 uncultured Clostridia bacterium | reverse complement strand
AATAAATTTAAAGTTGAAGTTTTGCATCTTTATTAAATTTGTTGTTAATAAAAATTAAATTAAAGTTAAAAATTAATATGCTAACAAAGCAAAAACATAATAAAAAAACTTTTGCCAAGCAAAAGTTATATGGGGTGGAAGATGAGACTCGAACTCACGACCTCTGGTGCCACAAACCAGCGCTCTAACCAACTGAGCTACATCCACCAAGATTTTATTTTTGGCAGGGGTGGCAGGATTTGAACCTACGCATGCCAGAGTCAAAGTCTGGTGCCTTACCGCTTGGCTACACCCCTTAGCGTGAAATATTTTATAATGTTTTAATTAATTTGTCAATAAAAAAAACAATATTTTTTAATTTAATTCTAAATTTTCTCTTGCATACAATTTTTGTAAGTGATATACTCAAATGGTTTATATATTATATCAAGTAAGGATAAAAAAATGAGAAACGAAAAAATAAGAAACATTGCAATCATTGCCCATGTAGACCATGGAAAAACAACCCTTGTTAACGAATTGTTAAAACAAGGAAATGTCTTTCACGAAAATCAAGTTGTTGAAGACAGAGTTATGGACAGCAACGCTTTAGAAAGAGAAAGAGGAATAACAATTTTATCTAAAAATGCAAGTTGTGTTTATAACGGAATTAAAATAAATGTTATCGACACCCCAGGACACGCAGACTTTGGGGGTGAAGTTGAAAGAGTTTTAAAAATGGTAGACGGAGTTTTGCTTGTTGTTGATGCCTATGAAGGAGCAATGCCTCAAACTCGTTTTGTTTTGGAAAAAGCACTTGCGTTGAAACACAAAGTTATTGTTGTTATTAACAAAATAGACAAACCAGATGCAAGAATAGCAGAAGTTAGAGATGAAATTTTAGAATTATTTTTAGATTTAGATGCAGATGAAGATCAACTTAATTCTCCATTTGTTTATTGCTCTGCAAGGCAAGGAATTAGCACATTAAACGAAAACGAACAAGGAAAAGATTTCAAGCCATTGTTTGAAACAATTATTTCTCACATTCCTGCCCCATCTGGAGATGAAACAAAACCTTTTAAAATGTTAATTTCATCAGCAGAACACAACGATTTTGTTGGGCGTTTAGTAATTGGAAAAATTGAACAAGGAATTGCAAAAGTTGGCGACAGTGTAACCGTAACCAATTTCCACGAGCCAAGAAACATAAAAGGGAAAATAGTTCAATTATTTGAATTTGTTGGGCTTAAAAGAGTTCCATTAGAAATTGGAAAAGCTGGTGATATTATTTGCATTGCAGGAATTGAACAAGCCCAAATTGGCGACACTGTTTGCTCTCCAACTGAAACAACTCCAATAGAATTTGTTCAAATAGAAAAACCAACTGTTGAAATGACTTTTATGGTTAACAACAGCCCATTCGCTGGAAAAGAAGGAAAATTTGTTACAAGCCGTCATCTTAGAGAAAGGCTTTACAAAGAAGCTGTTAAAGACTTGTCGTTAAAAGTTTCAGACACAAATTCAACAGAAGCATTCACAGTTTGTGGACGAGGCGAAATGCACTTATCAATTTTAATTGAAAACATGAGAAGAGATGGCTATGAATTTCAAGTTTCCATGCCAAAAGTTTTGTTTATTGAAGAAAATGGAAAAAAATTAGAACCAATCGACTATTTAACGATAGATGTTCCATCCGACTGCGTTGGAACAATAATGAGCAAAATGGGAACACGAAAGGGCGAATTAATTCAAATGACCGAACACAATTCCAGAATGAAAATGGAATTCTATATTCCACAAAGAGGATTGTTTGGTTTTAAATCAGAATTTTTAACCGACACCCGTGGTGAAGGTGTTATGAACTCTGTTTTTCATGGTTATGAAGAATATAAAGGAGTTATAAACAGGCGTGAATTTGGTTCGTTAATTGCCTTTGAAACAGGCGAAGCAATAGTTTACGGTTTGTTTAACGCACAGGAACGAGGCGATTTATTCATAACCCCAGGAACAATGGTTTATGCAGGAATGGTTGTTGGACAAAATCCAAAAGGCGATGATATTGCCGTTAATGTATGCAAGAAAAAACATCTATCTAACTGTAGAAGCTCTGGCTCAGATGAAGCTTTAAGATTAATTCCTCCAAGATTAATGTCGCTTGAAGATTGCATAGAATTTATTTGTGATGACGAATTACTGGAAATTACTCCAAAAAATATAAGAATAAGAAAAAAAGAATTAGACCATAATCTTAGATTGAGACAAAAAGCAAAAGAACTTGGTTTAAAATAGGGAGGAGCTTATAATGAAAGCAGATTTTTTAAAAAATAAATATGTGTTTGTTGATTTAGACGGAACCTTATGCGAATATAGATATAACAACCACATTGGCGGAAAAACAGTTGACCCTAATTTTAAACATGAATGGAGTCAAACCTTAGAAGAATTTTTGTTTGCAAAAACATATGAAAATGTTAGGCCATTAAAAACAATGCAAAAAATTTTATCAAAGTTAGATCCAGAAAAAGTTTATATTATTAGCGCTCTTATAACAAGCCACGAAGTTTTTCAAAAAATTGAATGGTTAAACAAACACTACCCTTTCATAAAAAAAGAAAACATGATTTTCTTGGCTGATTTACATTTAAAAACCGAAGTTCTTCAAGAATATGCAAAACATTTAAATGTTCCAGAAAATCAAATAGTTTTTATTGACGACACCTTGCAATATTTAAGAGATGCTGAAGCTTGTGGTTTTAATGCTTACCACATAACAAGCTTTGTAGAATAACAAACAACAAAATCAAAAAGAAAAAGAGTAAATTGTTTTACTCTTTTTCTTTATTTATAAAATTACTTAAATTAACAGAACCAAGTTCTATGGATTTTTCGCCATATTTTTCTCTAATTTTATCAACTGCTAGCGTAATTTTTTGTTTTTTTGTGCTTGGCTGTTCAAAAATGGAAATTTGAACAGGCTTAGAAAAATTATTTAATCCACTAACACAAATTCTAACACTTCTTAAAGGCGTTTCATAGTCCCAAAATGAATCGATAAGTTTAATCGCATGTTTAGAAATATCATTGGCATACACAACAGAAACCGAAAGTTTTTCGCTTTTTCTGTATCTTTTAAAATCAAATGTTTTTAAACTAACACTTAAAGTGTTTCCAAACAAATTTTTATCTAACAATCTTTTAGAAATTTTTTCAGAAAGATAACAAACTAAACTAAAAACATCTTCTCTTTTTTTTATATCAACAATGGTTGTTGTTCCGTTTCCAACACTTTTAACTTCTAGCTTTAAGCTATTATCAACCACCTCATCAAAATCATTTCCTAAAAGTTTATTTTTAAGTTCAACTGCAACAATGTTAAATTTTGTTTTTAAAATTTTATCTGGAATTTTAACATAATC
>CALWRL010000072.1 GCA_944383945.1 uncultured Clostridia bacterium | reverse complement strand
ACTTATTATTACATTCCAAGTGAATTGGATTTCTATCAAAGCACATTCTTTGTTGTTTATAAAGATAATTTTGGAAATGAATATCGTCATTTAGTTGAATACAAAGAATCTGATTATAACAGATATGAAGGGGAGTTTGACATAACAGAAGAAAGTCAAAGCAAAACCGAAATTTTAGCATCAGGAACAGTTGCCGTAAATATTTCTAATTTGTTTAGTGTTTCAATTACTGATTTAAATGGCAAAAATGTTGCTGGAAATTTAAAAATTATTGAAAGCGAATATCTTGGCGGAAGTTACACGCAATATCAATTACTTCCAATAACAACATCTAAAGATGGATATTATGGCGGAAAAATTGATTTTAAACTTGTTTTAACTTATAACATTCCAGAAGGAATATATAATGAGCTTAATGGATTGTTTGATTTTGTTAACAGTGGAGATGGTGCTGTTGAAACTCTTTATGTAACAATTTACAATCAATTGCCAGAAATTAAAGTTACAGACCCTAACGGTAAAGACATAACCGATAGTTTGTTTAATAAAGAAATAAATCAAAGCGAACCAATAACTCTTTCATTTAATTCTGGAAACTCTCTATCAGAACAAATGGGTTATATGCCAAAAGTTTTCTTAAGGCTTAGAGGTTCGGAACAAGGTTTTATTGAAATAACATCTCCTTATGTTGTTAGCCAACCTGGAATTTATGATTTATACATTCAAAATTTCGATGAAGAAGGAAATGCATTAGATTTTGTAATTAAAAAAGATTTTATAATTTCAGATTTAGATGTTATGTTCTATTCAGTTGTTAAAACAAATTCTAATGGAGAAGAAATTGTTGTTTCGCCAACAGGAAAAGCTTTTGAATATACAACCGGAAGTTTTGCTTCATATCATTACATTGTTAACACAAACAACTGGGAAGTTATAACAAATGGAAGCAGTGTTAATAAAACACAAATTTATAAACAAGGTAACACAACAGTTTATGAAATTGTTAGCAACGCGGGAACAATTTATAAGGCTGTAATTGCAATAACAGTTGTTAATGAAACAAATGATTTGTTTGGTGCAAATCCATTCATTTGGTATTTGGGAACTAATTACTACATTCCTAACGAAGAAAATTACATTAATTCGATAAATAAAGATATTTTCCTTTGCAAAGAGGATAATGAAAATCAAATTACATTGCGTTGGGCATCCTATTATTCAATTCCAGAAAATAAAATAATTTGTTATGCATCTGGCGACGATGGTAAAACATGGAATGTTGTTAATGGAGATAATAATGGTACGGTTACAACATTAACATTAAACAAATCTGTAAGTTTAATGTTCAAATTTGAAGACCTTGCGGGCAACATACAATATTTTGCATCTTCATCAGGTTTCCCAAGTCAAACAACAAAAGTTAACTTTATTAGAAGTGTTATTATAAATGTTAATGGCGGAAATCAAATTGATAATGCCATATATAACAATAATGTTATAATTAACATTCCTGCAAACACAACTCGTTTCTACTCAACAAAACCTGTTATAAATGTTTTAAGAAATAATCAACCATATACAATTAGTCCAGATGCATCGGGCAATTATGTTTTTACAGAAACTGGAGTTTATCAAGTTTATTTCTCAGCAAAAGTTGAACAAGGAAAGAAAAATTTAAACGAAGATGTTTTGGTTTTCACAATCATAAATCCAAACGACTCTCGCTGGGCATTTAACTATGTTAACTACAATAAATATAACATAAAATCTATTAAATATAATGGCCAAGAAATTTCTAAAACATTATTAGAGCATGCGTTGATGGTTCCAAATGAAATTAATTTCTCTGCTTTCGATTCAGATTCTTTGGGCAACAAATGGTTTAATAACGGAACATACACAATAACATTATCTTATATTGATGATGCGTTGGGAGAACAAGATTTTGAATTTAGTTTCTGGCTAAATGATTCAAAACCTCCTATTAATATATCTCTTGGAGAAAACGAATCTACTAAAGGAAATGTTACAGTTGAGTATAACAAGGCAAACATATACGAAACACTTGGTGATTGCTATATTAAAGTTGACAACCAAGTTATTTGCGAAATAGATTTAACAACTATCGGACAAGCAGACGAACCATACACAATAGCAGGCCATGGCGTTCATTACGTTCAAATATACACAAAAAGCGGAAAGTTGGTTTACTCTCAACAAGTTAAAATAGACAAACCTTTAGACACTATGACAATAATTATAATTGTTGTTTCCGTGGTTGTTGTTGCAGTTGGCATTTTAATCTTTGTTCTTTTAAGAAAGAAAATGCAGGTTAGATAGAATAAAAAAAGAATGCAAAAAATGCATTCTTTTTTTATTAAAAAATAGTTGACAATGTTCTGGATTTATGCTAATATACAACTCGAAAGCAGAAGTTACCATCTTCTCACCAGTCAACAATTGTTAGATTAGGTTATTAGTTTTAATATAATTCATATTTATTATGTTTTAAAACTTATGAGATGGGAACGCTTGCGTTTCCGATTTTTTATTTTAGGAGGATACAACAATTTTTAAAGAACTTTTAATTAATGAACAAATCGTTGCAAATGAAGTTAGGGTTATAGACCAAAACGGAAATCAACTTGGGGTTATGTCTAAGCAAGATGCACAAGATTTAGCAGAAAAAGAAGGGTTAGATTTGGTTTGTATGAACAATAATTCAAGCCCAGCGGTTTGTAAAATATTTGATTATGGTAAATATAAGTTTGATGCCATAAAAAAAGAAAAGGAAGCAAAGAAAAATCAAAAAATAACCGAGCTTAAAGAAATTCAACTTTCCATGACCATTGATACTCATGATTTGGAAGTTAAAGCTAAACATGGTAAAAGATTTTTGGAAGATGGAAACAAAGTTAAGGTTGTTTTAAGAATGAAAGGAAGACAACAAGCTTATGCTCAAAATGCTATAAATGTTGTTAAAAATTTCTATTCTATGCTTGAAGAATTTGGCTCAATCGATAAAGAACCAGAAATTGTTGGAAGAAATATCATTTTAATCATTTCACCTAAATCGAAATAGGAAACTCAATAAAAATTTAAAAGGAGAGAAATCTTATGCCAAAAATGAAATCCCACAGTGGAGCTAAAAAAAGATTTAAAGTAAGTAAATCGGGAAATGTTAAGTTTGCTAAGGCAAACAGAGGACATTTTTTAACAGAAAAGTCGCAATCTAGGAAAAGACACCTTAGAAAAGCTGGTTTCCTTAAAGGAAAACAAGCAAAAACCATTAAAACTATGGTTCAAGGTTAAGGAGGGGCATTATGAGAATTAAAAGATCTGTTAACGCATTAAAAAAACGCAGAGCAATTTTAAAACAAGCAAAAGGATATAGAGGAGCAAAATC
>CALWRL010000071.1 GCA_944383945.1 uncultured Clostridia bacterium | reverse complement strand
TCATGTCTTTTCTTCCGCTAGGGTCGCCTATCATAGCCGTTGCCCCGCCAAGAAGAACAATAATTCTATGGCCAGCTTCTTGAAATTTTCTAAGCATTAAAAGCGAAAAAAAGTGCCCAATGTGTAAACTGTCAGCAGTTGGATCAAACCCTGCATAAACAGTAATTTTTTCGCCATTGCAAAGTTTTTTAACTTCTTCTTCGTTTGTTGTTTGGTAAACAAAACCTCTTTCTTTTAAATGCTCAAACAAATTACTTCTGTTAATTTTAACTTCTTTCATTTCATCCTCTTTTTAAACTAAAAATATAATAGTTTACAAAAAAACATTTGTCAAATAAAAAAATGTGTTATAATAAAAATAATGAGCGAAGTAACAAACATAATAAAATGCGGAAAAGAAAAATATTCAGTTTTTATAGACGGAACTTTTTTTTGCAAACTAAATAGCGAAACTATTGTAAAAGAAAAAATAAAAATTGGAAAAATTATTTCAAAAGAAGAAATTGAAAAAGCTCAACAAGAAAACGAAAAACTCGAAGCGCTGGACAAATGTTTAAAACTTCTTTCCGTTCCAAAAACAAGAAAGCAGGTAGCCGATTATTTATTTTCAAAAGGTTACACACAAAAAACAGTAACATATTGTTTAGAAAAACTTGATGAATATGGATATTTAAACGACGAAATGTTTGCAAAAATGTATGTAAATTCCTACTCAAACAAAAAAGGAAAACGCCTAATGGAATTTGAATTAAAGTCTAAAGGTGTTTCAGAAGAAATAATAAAAAAAATATTTAACAATTATTGTTCAAATCAAGAAACAATAATAAATTTAGCCGAAAAGTTTATGAAAAACAAAGAGAAAAACGCAAAAACAGCAAACAAGTTAGCGCAACACCTTTTTTCAAAAGGTTTTACATTTGATGAAATAAATCCCGTTATAAAAAACATTGTTTATAATTTTGGAGAAGATGATGAAAGTTGGAATTGATGTTGTAGAAATAAACAGAATAAAAACAAGCAAAGAGTTTTTAAACAAAATTTTAACAGAAAATGAAATTGAATATATTGAACAATTTGAAAACAAAAAAGAACATGTTGCAGGTTTTTTTTGTGTTAAAGAAGCAGTTTTTAAAGCATTAAATTTAAATGTTTTTTCTCCAAAATTAATAGAAGTAAATCACGACGAAAACAATAAACCTTTTGTTGTTTTACAAGGAGAATATTTAACACATTTTAAAAACAACTATAAAGAAATAGAAATTTCAATCTCCCACTCAAAAACAATAGCACAGGCAATTTGCATTATAAATTAAAAAAGAGAGAAAAATCTCTCTTTTTTAGTTTAAGTAAAACTATACTTAATTATATTTTAGTTGTGAAATAGCTTTGTGGGTGGTCGCAAACTGGGCAAACAGAAGGAGCTTCTTTCCCAAAATGAATATGTCCGCAGTTTAAACATTTCCAAGCAACAACCTCATCTTTTTTGAAAACAGAATTTTCTTTAATTTCTTCAAGAAGTTTTTTATATCTTTCTTCATGAACCTTTTCAATAGCAGCAACAGCTTCAAATTGATAAGCAAGTTTTGTAAAGCCTTCTTCTTTTGCTTCTTCTGCCATGCGTTTATACATTTCTGTCCATTCGCCATGTTCTCCAGCAGCAGCATCAATTAAGTTTTCCATTGTCATAGGAATTGCTCCACCATGAAGAGCTTTAAACCAAATTTTAGCGTGTTCTTTTTCATTGTCTGCTGTTTCAGTGAAAATAGCAGCAATTTGTTCATATCCATCTTTTTTAGCTTTGCTTGCATAATAAGTGTATTTATTTCTTGCTTGACTTTCACCAGCAAAAGCCTCCATTAAATTTTTTTCTGTTTTACTTCCTTTAAGTTCCATAAAAATCCTCCTTATAATTTTTTAATTTCTTTTGACCTGTCGAAATATTTGGTGTGTAAAAGAGCTTTGCTTGTTTCGCTCAATGGCCCATCTAAAAAGTCATTGTAAACTTTAATAATTTGAGGGTTGTTGTGCGCACACCTAATATTCAAACTTTCATCTTTCGAGTATAACGCATCACTTCTTTTTTTCCTAATAAAATCATCAACATTTTTAACTTTTGGTTGACCTCCCCCGCCAATACATCCGCCAGGACAAGTCATAACTTCTATAAAATCATAGTCGCATGTGTTATTTTTAACTTTTTGAATAATGTCATAAGCGTTTTTAATGCCATTTATAACCGCAACTTTAACAATAGCTCCGCCAATGTTAATTTCATCTTCTTTAACACCGTTAAGCCCCCTAACCTTTTCTAGTTTTAATAAATTTTCAGAAGGCATATTTCCTGTTAAAATGTAATAAGCTTCTCTTAAAGCAGATTCCATAACTCCGCCAGAAGAGCCAAAAATAACACCGCCGCCAGAGCCTCTTGGAAAAAGCTCATCAAATGTTCCATCGTAAAGATTTCCATAAGGAATATTTTGGCGTCTAATCAAATGAGCAAGTTCTCTCGTTGTAAGAACATAATCAACATCTTTAACGCCAGGCATATAACCAAAATCATCAGAAACAGAAAGCTCTTCTCTAGTTATTTCATATTTTTTTGCAGTGCAAGGAGTTATAACAACATGAACAATATCTTCTGGTTTTTTCTTTTTTTGCCTTGCGAAATAAGTTTTTATAATTGAGCCTTGCATAGCAATTGGACTTTTAGCAGTTGATAAATTTGGAATGATAGAAGGTTCAAACATTTCAACAAACTTAACCCATGAAGGGCAACAACTAGTAAACATAGGCAACTTGCCCGCCTTTTTTGTTATTCTGCTAACAAGTTCGTTGGCTTCTTCCATAACAGTTAAATCTGCACCAAAAGTAACATCAAAAACATAATCAAAACCCAACATTCTTAAAGCGGTTATCATTTTGCCTTCGTCATATTTGCCAAAATCAAAACCAAACTCTTCGCTAAGAGCAACCCTAACAGCAGGTGCAGTTGAAACAACTAACACTTTATCATAATTATTAAGTTCTTCTAAAACTTGGCGATAACTAGATTTTTCTCTTAAAGAATCAACCCCGCAAGAAAGCGTGCATTGCCCACACCCAATGCAAACATCTGGTTTTCCAGGTTTGTTAACATCGTAGTGCTGTGCAAGACCAGTTGCCATTTCACAAGCTTCTTTGCAACGCCCGCATTTTATACACTTTGAAACATCTCTAAACAAACAAGGGCTGTTTTCATCAACAAAAACACGAACATTGCTATCTAATTTCTTTTTTAATGATTGCTTTAGTTTTTCTTGTTTTAATTTTTTTAAATCAACCATAAACTAACCAATTTCCTTAGTTTTATCTTCTTTCTTTTCTTGTTTAATTTCTTTGAATTCTGCTTTAACTTCTTTTTTAGAATAAACTTTTTTTAAT
>CALWRL010000070.1 GCA_944383945.1 uncultured Clostridia bacterium | reverse complement strand
AAAAAATTCTGGAATAGAAATGGATTATTTAAATAATTATGAAATATCCAAACTTGTATTTAATCAAAGAGATAATTTCCTCAAAAAAAATTGTAATTTAATTGTAAAATATGATATATCTAAATTAGACAAGTTAATTAATGAAATTGAATATAATATTATGGAGCAAAAATGAAAATAGAACAAAAATGTATTAATACTGCAAGAGCAATTAGTGCAGAAACAATAACAAATGCCAATTCTGGGCACACAGGGTCTTCTGTTGGTGCGGCAACAATTATGTTTGCACTTTTTAAAGACCATTTAACTTTTTCAATTAATGGAACTCATTTTTTGAATAGAGATAGATTTGTTCTTTCTGCAGGACATTTGTGTCCATTATTATACACAATTGAACATATGTTTGGCTTTCCTATAACAATTGATGATTTGAAACAATATCGAAAATATGGAAGCATTACTCCTGGACATCCTCATTATGGAGAAACCCCAGGTGTTGAAGTTTCAACAGGTCCGCTTGGCCAAGGAATTGCAAACGCAGTTGGATTGGCAATTGCGCAGTCTGTTTTAGCAGAGCGTTTTAATGTTTTAGACGATCCTATATTTTCAAATAAAACTTATGTTTTAGCTGGTGATGGATGTTTAATGGAAGGTGTTGCACTGGAAGCAATAAGTTTAGCAGGGAATTTAAAACTAAATAATTTAATTTTACTTTATGACAGAAACTCTATTACAATAGATGGAAATGTTTCTAAATCTAATTCAGAAGACGTTAAATTAAAGTTTGAAGCGCAAGGCTGGAATGTTATAATCTGTAAAAACGGAAACAATTATCGTTCGGTTACAAAGGCAATTTCAAAAGCTAAACAATCTAGTACAAAACCTACTATAGTTATATTTGACACAGTCATTGGCTATGGAACAAAATATGAAGGTTTACCTGAAATTCACGGAAAACCATTAAATGAAGAAGAATTAAAATTATATAAAAATTATTTAATGGTTGATGAGGAAAATTTTGCCGTTCCAGAAGATGTTAAGCAATTTTGCAAAATATCTACCGATAGAAACTATGAAATAGAGATGGATTGGCGCAGAAAAGTTAATTTGTACTCTAAAACAAACCCAGAGCTATACAAACAATTAATGCAATTTTTAGAAATTAAACCTATTGATGTTGAAAAAATTGTTGGTAATAAAATAAAAGACAAAAAAATTAGCGGAAGGGAAGCAAACAACAAGATATTGAATATATTAGCTGAAAAATATCCCAATATAATTGGAGGCTGCGCAGATGTTGCTGCATCAACAAAAGCCTTTATAGAAGACGGAGGAATTTACAGCGCTGAAAACAGGCGAGGAAGAAACATCATGTTTGGCGTTAGAGAACATGCAATGGCTGCCATAGCAAATGGAATTAAATTGTATGCCGGATTAAGAGTTTTTGTTTCAACATTTTTTGTTTTTTCTAACTATCTTCTTCCTGCATTAAGAATGAGCGCCTTAATGAATCAAGAAATTTTATATTTCTTCACTCATGATTCTCTTTTAGTTGGAGAAGATGGAGAAACACATCAACCAATTGAACATCTTGGCTGTTTAAGGCAAATTCCTAATGTTAATGTTTGTAGACCATGCGATGTTAAAGAGCTTATTGCTTGTTATAACATTGCGTTAAATTCAAATAAACCTACTTGCTTTATTCTTTCTAAACAAGACTTGCCAGAACAAAAATCAACAGTTGAGCAGGCAAATAAAGGCGGATATGTATTAGAAAGAGATTCTGGAAAAATTAATCTAGTTCTTTATGCAACTGGTAGCGAAGTTGAACTGGCATTAAGCGTTAAAAAAGAGATGAACAAATCTAACATAAAAGTTGCTGTTGTGTCGTTCCCTTGTTTAGAGGAATTTGAAAATCAATCTGAACAATATAAAAATTCTGTCCTTTTCAAAGAGGTTAAGGCGAGAATTGCTATTGAAGCATCTTCAGACACAATTTGGTACAAATATATTGGAGAAAAGGGCAAAATCATCAACGTTACAAAGTTTGGGAAAAGTGGAAGAGGCCCAGATGTTTATAAAAAATATGGTTTTTCAGTTGCTAACATAAAAAAAGAAATATTAAAAATTTTAAAATAAAACAATTATCCTTAATATAAATATGCAAAAATGTCGTGCAATGATAGCACGACATTTTGCTCGGTAAAGAAAGAACTTTCCAAAAAGCCTGGAATCTTTTCTTTACATTACTATGATGTGTTTAAATTTTAATTTTATTCATTATTACAAAAAATTTATAAAAAAATCTTTTTTTCTATTTTATCTTCGCTATCTTTGTGTTATAATTATAGCGGTATGGTTAAAATTTCATTTGAAAACAAAAAAAAGATTTTAACAGGAGTTGGTATAGGACTTCTGGTTTTATGTTCATTTGCATTTCTAGTTTTGTTTACGGGGCTTATTAAACCTCTTAAATTCTTTTTGCTAGGAACATTTGGGCTTTTTGCTTATCCAATTTTTATTGTGTTGTTCTTTGTTGGGTTGGCATTACTCAATAAGAAAAAATATGTTTTACCTGTTAAATACACAATATATTTAGTTTGTGCATTAGTTTCTTTGCTGGCAATAATTCAAAACATAATAGTTGGAAATTTTTCTGGTGGTTTTTTTGAATTTTTAGGCTATAACTACACAAAGCAATTAACACCTGGTGGAATAATTATTGGTCTTATAATTTCTCCATTTAAATATGCTTTTGGCGTTGCTGGAGTATATGCAATTTTTTCTATTACATTAATTGTTTTTTCTTGTTTAATTGTGGATTATTTGCTTTATGTTAAGAAGAAAGCAAATGAAAATGCACCAATAAAAATTCAAAGACAAAAAGAAGAATTAAAACTAAAAAAGATTCAAGAAAAATATGAAGCAAAAATTCAAAAAAATCAACAAAAAAGTGATTGGATTTTAGATAAAGAAGGAAATCTTGTTGGAAAAAACGGCGAGCTTTTTTCTGCATCAACCGAAAATGTTAATTCTTCAGCTTTATCGAAAATTGATTCTGCGATTGCAAAAAGAAAGCAATCTGAAAAACCAAAAATAACTTTAAATGGCAAAATTGAAGAAGAAAAACAAAAAGAAGAAGTAAAATCTGAAAGTGCACGCCAACGATTAGGGCTAATAAAAAATGGGGAAGTAATTGAATCTTCACAACCAAAGAAAAAAGAGCCTACATTAAGAGAAAAGTTTGAAAGAAACGAATTGTCTAGAAAGGAATATTTGTTAACACCTCCGCAATTAAGCGAAATGAAAATTTTTTACCACAACGAATCAAAACAAAATGCAACTGTTAACAATAATTCTTTTAATGAAGAAGTTAACAGAAACATTAATTCAATTAAAGAAGAAGCAAATGAAATAACCACTTATAACAACATCAATA
>CALWRL010000069.1 GCA_944383945.1 uncultured Clostridia bacterium | reverse complement strand
AACAATTAGAAGAAGCCGAAGAAAAAGTTAAAAACCAAAACACTAAAAAGAAAAAGTGGATTAATTTTTTGATGCTGGTTATAAACATTGGTGTTGTTGCCGGAATTTTAGCATACCAACTTGCTGGCGAAAACATGGAGGTTTCATCTTTTGGCGAACTAATTAAAAATATTAACTGGGGAATATTTTTTCTTATAATTGTTGTTTTTGCGCTTTTGATGTTTTTTGAAACTTCTAAATTTTGGATTTTAACGCATAAAACTTGCAAAACAAATCGCCCTGCTCTGTCTTATAAAGTTTCTGCAGTGGGAAAATACTACGACGCAATAACCCCTCTTGCTTCTGGTGGCCAACCTTTTCAAATTTATTATTTAACAAAAAGAGGTGTTAAAGGTAGCGATTCTGTTTCAATTTGTATGGGTAAATATGTAATTCAACAAATTGCGTACATTATTTTTACTCTAATAATTATGATTTTAAGTATAGCATTATCATCAACAGATACAGTTGGTGGAACTGTTGTAACAGCATCAAGTTGGATAGGTTTCTCGCTAAATGCTTTTTTAATTTTCATCGTTGCAATAATCTCAATCAACAAAACAGTTGGAAACAAAATCGTTTTAGGAGTATTAAAATTTTTCCACAAAATTAAAATAGTAAAAAACTACGACAAGCAATACACAAAAATTCAAAAAGCTGTTAACGACTATCAATCAACAATGAAAAAATATGCAAAAGAAAAAGGAACTTTTTTCTCAATCTTTGGTCTTTCACTGCTCTTTTTGTTTTTACATTATTGCATACCATTTTTAATTCACGCATCGTTTTATGGTTTCCATTTTGAATTATTTGGACAAATATTTATATATTGCGTTATGGTTGATTTAGCTGCTAGTTTCTTCCCACTTCCAGGCGGAACAGGCGCAAGTGAAATTTCATTCACCGTTTTATTTGGCAGTTTATTTGGAACGGGCGGAAATCTAATTTGGGCTTTATTAATTTGGAGATTTTTCACATATTACATTTATATCCTTCAAGGATTATTTGTTACATTATACGATTATTTAATTGGCAACAAAAAATTTGAATGGACAAAAAAAAGATGGGCTTTGGAAGCAGAAAGCAGAGAGTTTGAAGAAAACGAATTAAAAGAATTTGAACTTTCAATAGCTAAAAAAAATAAAACAAAAAACAAAAAAGGAGTTAAAAAATATGATATTAGAGGAAATTAAAAAAGCAAACATTCAAGCACTTAAAGAGAAAAATGTTACAGCAAGAACAATTTACGGAATTGTTTCCAACAAAGCAATGCTAGAAACAATTAGAAAAAGAGAAAAGGGCGAGCAACTTAACGACGCTGATATGGTTCAAATAATTCAAAAAACAATTAAAGAGTTAACTGAAGAAGCGGAAAATTACGAAAAAGTTAATAACCTTACAGAAAGAGATAACATCTTAAAACAAAAAGAAATTATAGAACAATATCTTCCAAAGATGATGTCCGAAAGTGAAATTAAAGAAATTATATTGTCATTAAACGATAAATCCATCGGAAATATCATGAAACATTTTAAAACAGAATACGCAGGCAAATGCGACATGAAATTAGTTAGTGATGTAGCTAAAAATTTATAAAATATTTAGGAGAATTTTTTGAAAGTTTTTTCAATAAGCGATTTACATTTAAGCATAAACAACCCAAAACCTATGGATATATTTGGGCCTGCTTGGGACAACTATATTGAAAATATAATTGAAGATTGGAAAAAAAAAGTTAGTGAAGACGATATTGTTTTGATAGCTGGCGATATAAGCTGGGCAATGAAACTTGAAGATGCAAAGTTAGATTTAGATCTTATTTCATCTCTTCCAGGAAAAAAAATTATAATTAGAGGCAACCACGATTATTGGTGGAAAAGCATTTCAGGTGTTAGATCGCTTTTGCCAGATAACTTTTATGCTTTACAAAATGATTTTGTTGTAATTGATAACTTTATTTTTTGTGGAAGTAGAGGCTGGCAAGTTCCCGAATTAAAATTTAAAACTAAAGAAGATGAAAAAATTTTTAACAGAGAAAAAATTCGTTTGCAACTTTCACTTTCTAGCGCAAAACAAGAGAAAGAAAAACTTTTAAAAAATGGCAAACAATGCAAAATTGTTGCCCTATTCCACTACCCTCCATTTAACTCAAAATTTGAAGAAAGTGATTTTACTAAACTTTTTGAAGAATATGAAGTTGAAAGCGTTGTTTACGGCCATCTTCATGGCAATAAATGTAGATACAATTTTCTAACAAAAATTAATGGAATTAATTATTATTTAACATCATGTGACCTTACAGATAACAAACTTATACAAATATATTAAAAAATTTTTTAACCCATTAAAAAACGAACATTGTTTCGTTTTTTTTCATAGTATGAAGCAAAAGGAGAACTACTTATGTTTAACGATTGCTGTTATAGATTTGAATGTGGATATATTAACAAGCCTTATTGTAGTTTGCGTCCAATAAGTTGCATTACACCTTGCCCAAGATTTTCATGCCCTCCACCATTTCATTTTACATCAGACAACTGCGGATGTGGATGTGGCAACAATTCATTTTGCGATTATAACTTTAATAATTTGCCAAATTGGAATAATAATCTCGGTTGTAACTGCAATAATGGTTGCAATAATTTCCACCAAAACTTCCCTTATTGCTGCCCACCTTGGAATAATATAAATAATCCATGTTGCAAACCTAGATGCAATTTTTGCATGAATCCTAATTTATTATGGTTTTTAGGCGGTATTAACTGCGGGAAGAATTTAAGTAATGTTTCAAGAACTGATGAATTTTAAAATTTCTTTTACTTAATATAATTTTTATTTTAGGTTTTGTTTTAGATTGTGTTTTAAACTTTTCTACATCTGCTAAAACTTTTTTTGCTTGTAATGCAAGCGCTTTTTCGCAAGAAATGATTTCGCAATTTAAGGCTTCTTTTATTTGCTCTTTAACAAAATTATAATGCGTGCAACCAACAACAACACAATCGCACTTTAAGCCATTTAAACATTCTTTAATATACGGAAAAACAAGTTTTAAATTTTTCACATTACAATCAATAATTTTCGCTAAGTTTTTTAAAGGAACTTTTTTTATGTTTAAATCATCCATCTTTTTGTAATTTTTTATTGTTTTGTTTGTTTTTAATGTTTGTGGGGTTGCTAAAATTGCTATGTTTTTATATCCTTTTTCAGCCGCAACTTTAATTGCAGGCTCAACACAAATAATAGGAAATTTATACATTTTTCTAAGTTCTTTCCCACACAAACTAGATGCAGTGTTACATGCTAAAACCAAAAGTTTAATATCATTTTTCCTATTAAGATTGTCAATATTCTTTTTTAAAATTTTAAATAGTTCTTTTTTTCTTTTTTCTCCATAAGATGAATT
>CALWRL010000068.1 GCA_944383945.1 uncultured Clostridia bacterium | reverse complement strand
ATAATATTTTAAAAGAAAATAATAAAAACACTTTTTTAGCAGGTAATATTGGAACGCCTTTAATTTCTCTTTGGGATAAAACAAATCTTAATTCAACTGTTATTTGCGAAGTTAGCTCTTACCAGTTGGAAACATGCAATTTGTTTAAACCAAAAATTTCTGCAATTTTAAATTTGGCGCCCGACCATTTAAAAAGGCATAAAACTTATGAAAATTACTGCAAAGAAAAACTAAAAATATTTAAAAACCAAACTAAAAATGATTATTGTGTTTTAAACTATGATGATAAAAAACTTTTAAAACTAGCAGAATCTTGCAATGCAAAAAAATATTATTTTTCAAGAATTAACCAGTTTGAAAATTCTTCATTTAAAGGAGCATACATATCCGAAAATGAAATTTATTTTAAAGATGGTTTTTCCAATCAATTTATAATGAATTTAAATAATATTCAATTAGTTGGCGAAAAAAATAAAGAAAATGTTTTAGCTTCAATAACAATTTCTATGTTGCTAGGAATTAATTGCGAAACAATCGCAAAACAAATTTCAACTTTTAAACCTCTTGAACATAGATTGGAAATTGTAAAAACAATTAACAACATAACCTACATAAATGATAGCAAGGCAACAAATGTTGCAAGCACATTGGCAGATGTTTCGGCAATTGATGGGAAAATAGTTTTGCTTTTAGGCGGAAGCGATAAGGGGGAAAACTTTAAAGATTTGTTTAACAATTTGCCAAAAAATGTTGAGCTTGCCGTTTTGTTTGGTGCAACAAAGGAAAACATGCAGGAATGTGCAAATTTGGTTGGCTTTAAAAAAATAGAGGTTTGCAACAATTTAAAGCAAGCGGTTTATGCTGGCAATGAATATTGCAAAAATTCTTTAAATAATGAAAAAGTTTGTTTGTTATTAGCACCGGCTTGTGCTAGTTTTGATGAATTTAAAAATTTTGAACAAAGGGGAGATTATTTTAAAAATATTATTAATAATGGAGGGTTAAATTGATAAATAAAAAAATTAACAAAAAAAACCCAATAAAATTAAATATTAATAACTATTTAAATAAAAAAAAAGAAAATAAATTAAAAAATAATTTTTCTATAAAAAATGCAACTTTAAATGTAAATAAAATTAATTTATTAGTTTTTTTAATTGTTTTAGGACTTGGAATTTTTGGTTGCATCATGGTTTATAGCGCAAGCAGTTATGTTGCAAGTTATAGATATGACAATCCTTATTTTTATTTGACAAAACAAATAATTGGCGTTGCTTTAGGAACAATAGCAATGATTGTTTTTTCAAAAATTAATTATGAAAAATTAAAAAAGTTTAAGTGGGTTGCTGTTATCGTTTCAGCATTGCTATTGTGCCTTGTTTTCATTCCAGGAATTGGGGTTGAAAATTATGGAGCAAAAAGATGGATTAATCTTGGCTTTTTCACACTTCAACCAAGCGAATTTGCGAAGTTTGCTTTTGTTTTGTTTTCTGCTGATTATCTTTCAAAAAATTACGAAAATGTTGGCAAATTTAAAACTCTTCTTCCTGTTTTAGCAGTTGGAATTATGTTTTGTTGTTTAATAATTTTAGAACCTAACATGAGCATAACCATGTGCATGGGGCTTGTTATGCTTTTTATGCTTTTTGTTGGCGGAGCGAGAATGAAACATTTTGCAATTCTTGGCGTTCCTGCTATGGCGGCTGTTCCTGTTTTAATTTTAATAGAGCCATATAGAATTCAGCGTTTTATGGCGTTTTTAAATCCTTGGGCTAACCCTCAAGGCGAAGGATTTCAATTAATTCAGTCGTTGTATTCATTGGGAAGCGGAGGACTTTTTGGTGTTGGTTTGTTTAATTCTAGACAGAAATATATGTTCCTTCCTTTTTCTGAAAGTGATTTCATTTTTTCTATCATAGGTGAAGAACTTGGCTTTTTTGGAGCTGGTGTTGTTGTTTTGGTTTTCGCCGCTTTAATTTTTCTTTTAATTAAGATAGCAAAAAATGCCAAAGATAGATTTGGAGCGCTTTTGGTTTTGGGTGTTTCAAGTGTTATTGCAATTCAAGTTATAATTAATTTGTGCGTTGTTTCTGGAATGATTCCGCCAACAGGTTTGCCATTGCCTTTCATTAGTGCAGGGAGCACTTCGCTCATCGTTTTTATGTCGGCAATTGGAATTTGTTTAAATGTTGCAAAGCAAAGTCAAGGCCAAGATTATAAAATTAAAAACACATTTTAAAATGTGTTTTTAATATTTTTTAGTTATTTAATTTTCCCTTTATTATTTCTCAATATTTTGCTGATTTTTGAAAAAACTTAATTGGTGAAGACTTATTTTTTTCCCGTTTTCACAAATTTGTTTATAATCTCCCTTTGAAAATTCGTAAGCTTCTCCAAAAATTGTTTGTTCAATTCCATTATCAACTATAAAACTACCATCAGTTATTGCAATAAAAGGTTTTTTCTTGCTGTCTTCTAATAATATTCTTTCTAAAACACTCCATTCGCCAAAATGTGGAGAATTTTTAAAATGAGGTTCGATATTTATGTAGGTTAGTCCAAGTCCGGAGAAATATCTTATATTTTCAATTTCATTTTCATCTTCTGGCGAACAATATACTTCATGGGCAAGGTTTAAAGCCCCAGCACTTTGTCCTATAATAATAGGGCCATATTTTTTTAACAATGATGATAAGTTTAGTTCATTAAAAAATTGCATTTCTCTGATTGTATTGCCACCAGCTAAAAAAATTATGCTGGCTTCTTTTATTAAATTTTCAGCATTTTGCAAATTTCTATAATCTAATATTTGTAAATTTTTAAATTCAAATCCGGAAATGTTAAATGAATTAAAAGTTAATTGTCCATAGAAATCATTTATTTCAAAATTTTCAGGGCTACTTGCTATAAACAAAAAGTTTTTACCTTTTGTAATATATTTTTGTAATTCTTCAACAAAATTATTAATGTTGTTTAATTCAGAAACACCTCTTATTCCATTTTCCTTTTTTCTAGCTCCAATATCACTTGTTAAAAATAAGATCATAAAATCTCCTAAATTATTTAAATCTATAATAATTATATTAAATTGCATCAAAAAGTCAATAAATCATATTATAAATGTTTGCTATAGCAATAACTTGTGTTAAAAGGAATGATTTCGCCAACAGGTTTGCCATTGCCTTTCATTAGTGCAGGAAGCACTTCGCTTATCGTTTTTATGTCGGCAATTGGAATTTGTTTAAATGTTGCGAAACAGAGCGTTAGACTATAAAAACGCTTTACAGAATATAATTTAATCATACAGCAAAAATTTGACAATTTTTTATTAATGAGCTATTATATATTTATGGAAGAAATAAAAATTAGATTTACAAATAAAGATGATTTGAAACAGTTGCCATGGTTATACAGACAATATTATAATGGCGATACCAAAGTAGAAACTGACTATAATG
>CALWRL010000067.1 GCA_944383945.1 uncultured Clostridia bacterium | reverse complement strand
ATGTAATAGCCCAAACTATCAACACATTGGGGTGTCGCCAAGCGGTAAGGCATGGGACTCTGACTCCCACATTCCTAGGTTCGAATCCTAGTACCCCAGCCAATATAAAATAATTCGCATTTTAATTGTTTAAAGCAATAAATTTTTATGCTTTATAAATTTTAAATGTAAAAAAGGGTTGGAAATTGGAACAAAAAATAGACTATAACAAGATTATGAACAAAGTTTTAAGTGAACTTTCTGGGGGCGAAAAACTTTTGCTTCATTCTTGTTGCGGGCCGTGTTCTAGTTCGGTTATTGAAAGATTGTCAAAATTTTTTGATATAACTGTTTATTATTATAATCCTAACATTTTTCCTAAAGAAGAGTATGAAAAAAGAAAAAGCGAACAGATTAAACTAATTTCTTTAATAAACAACAAATATAATAGTAACATAAAGTTTATAGATTGCGATTATAACAACCAAGAATTTAAAGATGCAATATGTGGAATGGAAAACCTGGGCGAAGGTTCTAAAAGATGTTGGAATTGCTTTAAATTGAGGCTTGAAAAAACCGCAAAAATTGCGGCTGAAAATGGGTTTGATTTTTTTACAACAACACTTTCTGTTAGTCCACATAAAAATGTTAATTGGATTTGCGAAATATTAACGGATATTGGCAACCAATTAGAAAAAAAGGGGTTTAAAACAAAACCTCTTTTAGCAGATTTTAAAAAAGAAAATGGATATTTGCGCTCGATTGAACTTTCCAAAGAATTTGAATTATATCGTCAAAATTATTGTGGTTGTACACCAAATAAAATTTAACGACTTAAAAAGTTTTTTCATATATAAACCCAAGAGGTTTGTTTATGAAAAAAGAAAATGTTTTAGTTATTTTTGGAGGAAGGAGCGCAGAGCATGATATTTCTATCATAACCGCTCTTCAAACGCTTAATAACATAGATAAAGAAAAATATAATGTTTATCCAATTTACATAACGCGTGATGGAGAAATGACATTTGGCAAAAAACTTTTTAATTTAAAAACTTATTCCGATTTTTCTAAAAAAGGTTTAAAAATTGCCAACTTCAAAATAGGCGATGATTATTTATATTTATCTTTTGGGAAATTTTTAAAAAAGGCTTTTAAAGTTTCCTGCGCGTTAATTTGTTGCCATGGATTAAATGGCGAAGATGGAACGCTTCAAGGTGTTTTGGAACTATCAAAAATTCCATACACAAGTTCTTCGGTTTTGTCGTGTTCTATTTGCATGGATAAAATTATTATGAAAGATGTTTTAGGGGCAAATAATTTGTTAACACCAGAAAGTGTTTGTATTAAAAAAACAGATTATTATTTGAATATTGAAAAAGAGTTAAATAAAATTGTTAAAACATTAAATCTTTTTGATAATTGTTGTTTTGTTAAACCTGCAAATCTTGGAAGTAGTATAGGAATTTCTAAATGCAAAAATGTTTCAGAATTGGAAGAAGCAATCGAAATTGCTTTTAGTTATGATGAAAGAGTAATTATTGAAAAGTCGGTTGAAAATGCGGTTGAAGTTAATTGCGCTGTTTTAGGAAATTCTGATTATCAAATTGCATCTTCATTGGAGTATCCAAAATCTTGGGGGAGTTTTTTAAACTTTGATGAAAAATATATTTTAAGAAAAAATCAAAAAAATGCTAAAAAGAAATTAAGCAAAAAAATTGAATTACAAATTAAAGAAATGGCAGTTTCAGCATTTAAAATTTTTGATTGCAGTGGGATTGTTAGAATTGACTTTTTGGTTGATGAAAAAAATGAAAAAGTTTTTCTTAATGAATTAAATTCAATTCCAGGGTCGTTGGCTTTTTATTTGTTTAAAGACGAAGGAATTGATTTTAAAACATTAATAAACAAGTTGATTATTTTTGGAAAAAGAAAATTTAATGAAAAAAACAACAATAAATTTTCTTACGAATCGCAAGCATTGGCTCATTTTGGTGAAGGAAATAAAACTAATAAATATACAAAATAATGAATAAATATTTATAAATAATAAGTCTTAATAAAATCATCTATTGCAAACAATAGTTGCTTGATTTCTTCTTCATTAGTAAAATATGAAATTGAAGCTCTAACAATTCCTTGTTCTGTTGTTTGTAAATATTTATGTTTTAAAGGGGCGCAATGTAAGCCGCTTCTTACGCATATTTCATATTTATCATTTAAAAATTCGCTAACAATTGTTGAATCTATGTTTGATATATTAAAACCTACAACTCCATTTAAGTTGTTTTCATCTGTGTAAATTTTTATAATTTTACGTTTTTTTAATTCGTTTATCAAATATTTTGTTAATTTTTCAATTTTTAAATTAATTTCTTTTTGATGTTTTAAAACAAAATCAATTCCAGCACCAACGCCTAAAATGTTTGGCAAAGCAATTGTTCCGCTTTCAAAACATTCGGGCAATTGTTTTGGTTGTTTTAAATTTATAGATTCAGTTCCAGTTCCGCCAAAGCGAATTGGTAAAATTTCAAAGTTTCCGTTTATGCATAAAAAACCAATTCCTTGAGGCCCTAAAAGCCCTTTATGACCTGCAACAGCTAAAAGATTAATGTTTTGTTTTTGCATATTTATTAATTTGTGTCCAGCAGATTGTGCTGCATCAACTAAATAAATTATGTTGTTTTCTTTACATAATTTTCCAATTTCATCAATGTTTGTTTCAGCTCCATCAACATTAGAGATGTGAACGGTTGCAATCATATAGGTGTTTTCTTTAATATAAGGGGCTATATCTTCTTTTGTAATACAATTTTTATTTTTAGGTTCAACAACTGTTAGTTCTATAATTCCTTTAGATTGTAAGTAGGTTAGTGGTCGCAGTGTTGAATTATGTTCAAAGGCTGTTGTTATAACATGACCGCCTTTTTTTGCCGTTCCTAAAATTGCCAAATTTAATGCGTCTGTGCAATTTTGAGTAAAAATTACATTTTCAGGTTTTTCCATGCCAAAAAAATTGCAAATTTTTTCTCTAACATTTCCAACCTCTATTGCTGATTTTAAACTTGCTACATGCCCGCTTCTTCCGGGATTTGCGGAAAGTTGTGTTAAACCACGAACAACTTCGGAAATTACTTTCTGAGGTTTTTTTCGTGTTGTTGCGCTATTATCTAAATAAATCATGTTAACCTTTTCTCCCCTTTATCAATATAGTGATATAGTAGAGATTTTGTTAACAGAGGTAAAATTATGGAATATGTTTTAGCAGTATTTAGAGCAAGAAGTCAAACAATAACTTTTTCTAACTTGCTTAAAAGTTATGGGGTTGGGGTTAATGTTGTTTCAACACCAAGAAAAATTAATGTTTCTTGTGGAATTTCTGCAAAATTTTTAGCAAAAAATTTGCAGCTAGCAAAGAGCATTATTTCCAGAAGAAGGTTTGATTCTTTTGCTGGTTTTTATTTGGTTAAACAACAAGGAATAGATGTTAAATTCTTACCAATTTAAAAAAAATAATCGCAAGAATTTTGCGATTATTTAACTTTTTTCT
>CALWRL010000066.1 GCA_944383945.1 uncultured Clostridia bacterium | reverse complement strand
AAAAAGGATGTTAATTATTATAAAAAATATCTATTAAATTTAAAATATTCTTCTAACAAAAATATAAATAAAATTAAAGAAAAATATAATAAAAATAATAATTTAAATTTTCAAGAAGATAATAAAAAAATATTTTTAAAAATTAATTCATATTTTTCTGATACAAAAAGTTATGATGATGTTTATGGAAAATCAAAATTAGATAAAATTTTATTAAATAAATTTTTAGCTTTTCCAATTTTTTTTGCAGTTTTATTTTTGATTTTTTACTTAACATTTTTTTCTTTTGGTGCATGGCTTTGCGATTTGCTTAGATATTTTATTCAAAATATTATTGGGGGACAGGTTGTTGGCTGGTTAAAAGGCGTTTGTGAAGTTGACTGGTTTATTGACCTTGTTGAAACAGGTGTTTTTGGGGGTGTTGGAAGCATTTTATCTTTTTTGCCACAGGTTGTTTTGCTTTTCTTTTTCTTATCATTGTTAGAAGAAAGCGGATATTTATCTAGAGTTGCATTTTTGTTTGAAGATATTTTTTCAAAGGTTGGATTGAGTGGAAAGAGTGTTTACACATTGCTGATGGGTTTTGGTTGCACAACAACTGCATCTTTAACTGCTAGAAATATGGAAGACAAAAATTCTAAGATTAAAACAGCTATTTTAACTCCATATATGAGTTGTTCTGCAAAACTTCCTATTTATGCTATTATTGGTGGAGCATTTTTTGGAGCAAGCAATGTTTTTGTTATTTTTGGAATTTATTTGCTTGGCGTTGTTATTGCTTTATTGCTTAGTTTAATTTTAGAACATAAAGTTTTAAAAAGTAACACTCAATCGTTTATTTTGGAGTTTCCGTCTTACAAACTTCCATCAATAAAAAGAGTTTTAAGTATTATTACGGAAAATGTTAAGCTTTTTTTAATTCGTATTGGAACAATAATTTTTGCACTTAACATGGTTATTTGGATTTTGCAAAGTTTTTCATTTACTTTCAAATTTGTTTCAACTAATGGTGGTAAAAGCATGTTGCAAAGCATCGGGGAAATTGTTGCACCTGTTTTTGCTCCTCTTGGTTTTGGTAACTGGGGCGCAACATCTGCATTAATTGCGGGGCTCGTTGCAAAAGAAATTATTGTTAGTTCCATAGCAATGTTTAATGGAGTTAATGTTTCTGGCGATGGTTTAAAAACCCAAACAATGAGCTCTATTATGAATCCTTTATCAGTTGTTTATTTCACGCCAGCAAGCGCATTATCGTTTATGGTTTTTTGTTTGTTATACGCACCATGCTTTGCAACAATTTCGGTTTTCAAAAAGGAAATTGGAGTTAAGTGGACAATAATTGCTATCGTTTTACAATTTACAATTGCTTACTTTATGTCGTATTTATTTTTCAACTTGTACAAAGTTTTTGACGGAAGTGGGTCTTTTAATTTTATTTTTATACTAATTGGAATTCTTACAATTTTTATTTCTTTTATTTTCGTTATTAACAAAATAAAAAATAAAAGTTTGTGCAGTTATTGCAAAGGTAATAAAAATTGCGAAAAATGCAAAAGAAAATAATTACAATAAATTTGTTTTTTGCTTGTTATTTTTTTGTTTATGTGATAAATTATCCTTAAATGAAAAAGCCGTTAATTGCTATTGTTGGAAGACCTAACACAGGAAAAAGTTCTTTTTTTAATAAAATTTGTGGAAAACGAATTAGTATTATAGACGATCTTCCTGGGGTTACGAGAGATAGAATTTATTGCGATGCCGAATGGTGTGGCAAAGTTTTTACATTGGTTGATACTGGAGGGCTTGATAGCAAAAGCACAGATATTTTTCAAAAGACTATTAAAGATCAAGCGCAAATTGCGATTGACCTTGCAGATGTTATTATTTTCATGGTTGATGGCAAAGAGGGCGTTACTCCTGCTGACCAAGAGGTTGCAACTCTTTTAAGAAAAACAAAAAAGAAAGTTATTTTAGTTGTTAACAAACTGGATAGATTTGAAATTGAAAACACCTACGATTTTTATTCGCTTGGGTTTGGAGAGCCTTTTCCTATTTCTTGTGAGCAGGGGAAAGGGCTTGGCGAAGTTTTAGATGAAATAACAAATTCTCCTTGTTTTAAAGATGGTTTGTTTGACGGAAATGATGAAACAATTAAAATTGCAGTTGTTGGGCGTCCTAACGCTGGAAAGAGTTCCATTGTTAACAGGTTGTTAGGAGAAGAAAGGGTTGTTGTTTCTAATGTTGCGGGAACAACGAGAGATGCTATTGACACTCCTTTTAGATATAATGGCAAGGACTATGTTTTAATTGACACTGCTGGAATTAGGCGTCAAAGAAGTGTTGAAAGAGAAAGCGTTGAAGGTTACAGCGTTATTAGGTCGATGGAGGCAATTAAAAGGGCGGATATTGTTTTAATTGTTTTTGATGCTAGCCAAGAAATTAGTGAACAAGATGTTAGAATTGCGGGGTATGTTCACGAAGAGGGTAAGCCAAGTATTATTTTAATGAATAAGTGGGATCTAGTTGAAAAAGATGGCTACACAATTAATCAATATATATCAATGCTAAATGATAAACTTGCTTATATGAATTATTTTAAGCCTGTTTTTGTTTCGGCTCTTTCTGGAAAGCGTGTTGAAAAGATTATGCCTTCTGTTTTAGAAGTTTTTGAAAATAACACAAGAAGAATTACAACTGGTGTTTTAAATGAAATTATTCAAAAAGCAATTTTAACCCAAGAACCACCAACAAAAAAAGGAAAGAAATTGAAAATTCTTTACGCTACTCAAGCAGAAATTTCACCGCCTACTTTTGTTGTTTTTGTTAATGATGCAACACTTGTTCATTTCACCTATCAAAGATTTTTAGAAAACAGGCTTCGTGCTGCAATAAATTTTGAAGGAACTCCAATTAAATTAATTTTTAAAAGCAGAAAGGAGAAAGAATAAGAATATGGAATGGTGGAGATATGTTATTGTTATTGTTGTTTCATATTTTCTTGGCAATATAAATTTTGCCAGAATTCTTTCTAAAAAAATGCATGATGACATAACAAAAAGGGGAAGCGGAAACCCTGGAACAATGAACATGTTAAGGTCGTTTGGCTTTAAGGCTGGAATTTTAACATTGGTTTTTGATGCGCTTAAAGGTGTTATTGCCGCTCTTTTAGGCTTTTTTATGTTTGGCGGGCTTGAAGGAAGTTATTTAGATATTTGGGGTTTGCATTCATCGTCAGAGGCAATGATGGGGCTTTATATTGGCGGAATTTCTGTTATTGTTGGGCATAATTTCCCTGTTATTTTTAAATTTAAAGGAGGGAAAGGTGTTGCTTGCATGCTTGGGGTTTTTGCTGTTTCTTCTCCTATTTGGGTTGCAATTTGTTTTGTTTTTGGTTTTATTTATCTTTACATTTTTGATTATGCAGCAGTTGCTTCGTTTATTTTCATTTCTATTGTTACATTCATTGAAGCGTTAAAATACACGGGCGAAAACAAAAATTTAGTTGTTACTATTTTGCTTTTTTGTATGTTCTGTTTAACTTGGTTTATGCACAGACAAAATATTTTTAGACTTTTGGTTGGTAAAGAAAACAAGGCTAATCTAAAAAAAGCATTAAAAAAAGTTTATTCTAAAAAA
>CALWRL010000065.1 GCA_944383945.1 uncultured Clostridia bacterium | reverse complement strand
TAGACAAGTTGTTTCTAAAATCAAAAAGATTAACCCTAATGCAAAAATTTTTGTTTGCGGTTGCGCGAGCCAAAAAGAACCTAAAAATTTTTTAAAAAGTAAAAATGTTGTTTTTGTTTCTGGTGTTGCAAACAAATTAAAGATTGTTGATTTAATTAACAAAGAAGAAAACATGGGTGTTGATGTTGACAATTTGCCAACAGAATATAATGAAAATTATATTTCAAAGCCTTCTAAAACTAGGGCGTATATAAAAATTCAAGATGGTTGCAATAATTTTTGTTCTTATTGTATTATTCCATATTTAAGAGGAAGAAGCAGAAGCAGAAATGTTGTTGATATTTTGAACGAAATAAAAAGGCTTGAAAAAGATGTTAAAGAAATTGTTTTAACTGGAATAAATTTGTCGGACTATAAGATTGATGGAAAATTGGCTTTGGGCAAATTGATTACAATGCTTTCTGATTATAACTTAAGAATAAGACTTGGTTCACTAGAACAGGGTATTGTTAGCAAGGAATTTCTTGATGTTATTTCTAACTCGAACAATCTTTGCCCGCATTTTCATCTTTCTCTTCAAAGCGGAAGTGAATCTGTTTTAAAAAGAATGAACAGGCATTACACGCCTGATGAGTTTTATAATACTGTTTGTTCGTTGAGGGAAATTTTTGTTAACCCTTCTATTACAACAGATGTTATTGTTGGGTTTCCTGGGGAAACAGAAGAGGAGTTTAAACAAACAGTTGAGTTTATTAAGAAAGTTAAATTTTCTGCTTTACATGTTTTTCCATATTCAAAAAGAGAGGGTACGGTTGCGTCTAGAATAAAGGATATGAATGGAGAAATAAAAAAGAAAAGAGTTATGATTTTAGAAAAACTTAATGACAAACTTCAAAAAGATTACATCAAGCTTTCTAAAAAGACGCCTCATTCAGTTTTAATTGAAGAAAAACAAGGACAATTTTATGTTGGGCACAGCGAAAATTACATAAAATGCTACATTAAGGCTAAAAATTTGATGACAAATTCTTTTGTTAATGTTAAAATTAAGAAAAAATATGTTGATGGGGCTTTGGCAAAGGTTGTTAAAAAATAAAAGGAGTTTTTTATGGAATGTGTTTTTTGCAAAATTATTGAAGGAATAATTCCTTCTGAAAAAGTTTATGAAGATGAAAATTGTGTTATTATCAAGGATATTGAGCCGATTGCGCCAATTCATTATTTAATGATTCCAAAAAAACATTATGCTTATTTAGAAGAGGCTAGTGTTAGTGAAGCAATGGAACTTTCGTTTATGCTTAATAAAATTGGACAATTAAAAGATGAATTAGGGCTTGGCAACGGTTACAGGTTAATAATTAATCAAGGTGATGATGCTGGGCAAACTGTTAAGCATCTTCACATTCATATTTTAGCTGGTAAAAAACTTAACTGGGAAGTTTAATTATGTTTTTTCAAATATTAAAAGCTACATTTATTTATGTAGCTTTTTTAAATTTGTGTATTGACAAATTTCGATTTTATTTTATAATAAATTTGTAAGGGGAGACTTATTTATGGCGAAAAAAAGATATTTATATACTTACAAAAAGCCATTATTGAATGGACTAAATCAGCAAGAAGAAGATTTTAATTATTTCTATCATCCTAAATATGCAAAAATTATTGGACAAAAATATGGATTAAGTGGAAACGCTGTTGAAACTGCGTTTAAACAATATTTTGAATCAATGAAACATTTGGGGTTAACCAAATTGATTAACAAAGAAAAATTAAGAGGCAAAGTTGATAATTTCAATTTGTATTATTTTTATAATTTCTCTTCTAGGCTTTCTTTGGCTGAAACAGATATTCTTCGCCAAAATATTCATGTTAAAAACTCTTTAAAAGTTGGAGATTTTGACACATTGTTTCATGAATTTAATCATTTAATTTCTATTGAAGATAATCATTTTGATAAATGGGAATTTGACAAAAAGGAAGAAATTGTTTCTACTGGCTATGATATTTTTAATTTAACAACAAAAACTTGCAAACATGAATTGTTCAATGAAGGTGTTACTGAATTTTTAGCCAAGTTGCAAATATCATATTTAAATAAAAAGCCTAGTGTTTTAAATTGTTATCCAATTGAAACCAGTTTGGCTCATGGTTTATATTTAATTTGTGGGAATTCATTGTTTGAAGGGTATTTCAACAAGGGAAGTTTAAGCCATATTGCTAAAGCCATTGGTGTTGAAACCGATGAGATTGAAAATTTTGCTGATATTGTTTCAAATATTTACGAGAATGATGATGTAATTTCGACAATTAATAATCATTATTTTGCACAAAAAATTTTAGTTGACTTGTTATCTTTTAAAGTTGAAAATGATATTGTAAACAACATTGATAAATTTAATAGTTTTGCACACATAAAAATGGTTGCATTTAAAGCATTTTCGGAATTTACTAAAACATTGTATTTTGATTCTACTAAAAACTCTTTGTTTAACTACAACAGAATTGATATTTTTAATGATTTAATTAATTATTATTTTGAATTACTACACAATGTTAAAGATTACATTGATGAAAATCCAGATCTGGTTAGTTTTGTATCCGAAGATATTTCATTTCAAGAAGAATATGCTGATATTATTACAATCTTTGAATATTGCAATGACTGTTCGTATGCTCTTATTGATTATAATGAAAAGCCAATTGACATTTTAGATTACATTGATAATAACGAAATAGAGTTGAATGATATTAATCGAGCAAATTACGAAAGAAAAAAACAAAAAATAGAAGATGTTTCTTACATGAAAGATTTTGACAAATATGAAAAGATTGTTCAAATTTACGATAAGAGAAACAAGTTCTACAATAATAAAATTGCAAGAGAATCAGAACAAAATTTATAAAAGTTGATTTAGGAGAATTTATGATAATTGAATTTGATGAGAAAAAATGGGAAGATGCAAGAATCTGTGTTAAAGTAAATAATTATTTAAAAAGTCTTAAATGTGACCCAAACTATCCAGTTAATTTAGAAAATATTTTGCTAAATAAAGGTGTTTTGACCTATATTAAAGCCAAAACGGATAAATATATTGCAAGTTTTGTTTTTAATCAAGATAAAAAATTTATGCTTATTGATAGAAATGCCTTTGAAAACAAAGCAAAATATTATCAAATTATAGCATTCTTTTTAATAACCTTAGAGCATTACAAAAAAATTGAAAGCGCTAATTTAAAGCATGTTTCGAAAGAAACGATAGAAAATTTAAGAAATGAATATGAAGAAAAAACTAATTTTTATGAACTTGAAAATTATAATAGCCTTTCAATTAAAGAAAAGAGAGAATTTAGAAAAAAATTTATAGATGATAAAATTAAAGGATTTATTGAAAGCAAAGATTCTATTGATGTGGAAAGCATTCTAAATATTAATATTAATTTGCCTTTTAATTTTAGTAAGACAATTGAAAATGGATCGAACCAAATTCCAAAAGATATGCTTAGTTTGGCTAATGAGCTTGCAAAGAGAGATTGTAATTACAAATTTTTAAAGAATGACTTGTTATTTTAACGCGAAAAAAAATTCGCGTTTTTTATTGACTATTTTATGTTTTTATGATAGATTATTACCGTGCCGCATTGAAGTGGTTTTTTATTAAGTGCTTTT
>CALWRL010000064.1 GCA_944383945.1 uncultured Clostridia bacterium | reverse complement strand
TTTTACGAGGGCTAAAATGTTACAAAACAAATATAATTTTTTAGAAAGTGAACCAAAATGGCAAAAATTTTGGCAGGAAAATGAAATTTATAAGTTTGATAAAGAATCAAACAAGAAGATTTTTTCTATAGACACTCCGCCTCCAACTGTTAGCGGAAAAATTCACATAGGACATATTTTTTCATATAGTCAAGCCGAATTCGTTGCTAGATATAAACGAATGAAAGGGTTTAATGTTTTTTATCCTTTTGGTTTTGATGACAATGGGCTTCCAACAGAAAGGTTGGTTGAAAAAGAGTTTAAAATAAAGGCGCACGAAGTTTCTAGAGAAGATTTTAGAAATAAATGCATGGAAGTTGCAAAAAAATATGAACAAGATTTTAGAAATCTTTTCATTGCAGCGGGAAACAGTGCAGATTTTTCTCTTTGCTATTCAACTGTTAGTCCAGAAGTTCAAAAAATATCACAAAAATCATTTTTAGATTTGGTCAAGGCGGGCGAAGCATATTACGGGGAAAGGCCAGCAATTTGGTGCCCAGAATGTAGGATATCCATTGCACAGGCGGAACTTGAAAGCAAAGATTTGCAAAGTTCTTTTAACCACCTTAAATTTTATTTGTCGGACAAAAGCGATTATTTAGAAATTGCAACAACAAGGCCAGAAATGCTTTGTGCTTGCGTTTGCGTTTTTGTTAACCCAGATGATGAGAGATATAAAAAGTATGTTGGGAAAAAGGTTATTGTTCCTTTATATAACTATGAAGTTGAAATTTTAACCGATGAAAAGGCAGCTATAGACAAGGGAACAGGTGTTGTTATGTGTTGCACATACGGCGACGAAACCGACCTTTTTTGGCAAGAAAAATATAAACTTCCAAGAAAAATGGCAATAGATGATGCTGGAAGGATGACAGCTCTTGCTGGAAAATATGAGGGCATGAAAACAAAAGATGCACGAGCAAGCATTGTTGAAGACCTTAAAAATGAAGGTTTATTAATTAAAGAAGAGCCAATTATCCATGCTGTTTCAACACACGAAAGATGTGGAACTCCAATGGAAATTAACATTAAAAAACAATGGTTTATTAAACTTGTTGAACATAAAGAGGAATTTTTAAAAAGAGGAAACGAAATTTCTTGGCATCCAGAATTTATGAAAAGCAGATACACCAGCTGGGTTGAAAACGTTGATCGTGATTGGTGTATATCAAGACAAAGATATTTTGGCGTTCCAATTCCTGTTTGGTATTGTAAAGATTGTGGGGAAATTTTGCTTCCAGATGAATCTCAACTTCCTGTTAACCCGCTTGTAGACAAACCTCTTAAGCCATGTCCAAAATGTGGTTCAAAAAATTATGTTGGAGAAAGCGATATTTTTGACACATGGCAAACATCTTCTATAACACCACAAATTAACTGCAAATGGACAAAAGACGAAGAGTTTTATAATAAATTAATGCCAATGAGCTTGCGCCCAAATGCTCATGATATTATAAGAACATGGGATTTCTACACAATAGCAAAATCTCATTTCCATTCGAACACATTACCTTGGGAAAATGTTATGGTTTCTGGCTTTGTTATGGCAAACAAAGATGAAAAAATTAGTAAAAGTAAATCAAATTCTAAAATGTCGCCAGAAATTTTGCTAAAAGAAAAATCTGCCGATGTAACAAGATATTGGGCAAGCACTGGGAGTTTGGGAAGAGATATTATTTTCTCAGAGGAAGAATTTAAAAATGGCGCAAAATTGGTTAATAAGATTTGGAATGCATCTAAATTTGTTCTTAGCTTATTAGATGGCTATCAACCAAAAGAAACAAATCTTTTAACAATGGATGCTTGGGTTGTTCAAAAATTTAATCAAATGCTAGCTAGATTTGAAGATTATTTTGAAAAATATGAGATTGGTTTAGCAATGGGCGAACTTGAAAAATTCTTCTGGAATTTCTGCGACAACTACATTGAAATTGCAAAAAGAAGACTATACAACCCAGATATTTACGGCGAAGATGCAACAAACAGCGCAAAATATGCTTCATATAAAGTTTTGTTAGGTATGTTAAAACTTTTTGCTATATACATGCCTCACATAACCGAAGAAATTTATCAATCATATTTTGTTGAGTTCGAAGGCGTAAAATCTATACACTTAACTCAAATTGAGAAAATTAATTTACCAGAAAATCAAGAAGTTTTAAAAGCAGGAGATGAAGTTGTTGAAATTGTTTCAAAAATTCGTGCTTTTAAATCTGAAAGCAATTTGTCATTAAAAGAAGAATTAAGCAATGTTAAAATAATAGGTTACAGCAAAATAGTTGAAACAGTTGACTATGATATTAAAGCTGTTGGTTCAATTTTGTCTTTGCAATTTGAAGATGGCGAAAAACAAATTATAATAGAAAAATAAGGAAAAATTTATGAAAGATCACATAACACCCAATTTATTAAAACTTGCCAGGCTCTTTAAAAAGAAGGGCGAGCTTTATATTGTTGGGGGATATGTAAGAAATGCTCTTCTTGGAATTTTTGAAACCGATATCGATTTGGCAAGTAGGTTGACAAACGACGAAATAAAAGAAATTTTGTTTGGAACAAAATATGAAATTAAAGAAACTTCAAAAAAGCTTGGAACAATAACTATTTCGCTTGGCGAAGAAAAATGGGAACACACAACATTTAGGCGTGAGGAATACCCAAACGGAGGAGACCACACCCCAAGCAAAGTAGAATTTATTGATGATATTAAAGAAGATGCAAAAAGAAGAGATTTTACCGTTAATGCAATTTACTATAATATCTTAAAAGATGAAATCGTTGATTTTTATGGCGGTGTTAATGATGTTAAAAAAAGAATTATAAGGGCAATAGAAACGCCAGCCTATGTCTTTAATTCGGACGGGTTAAGAATTTTAAGAATGGTTAGACTCGCCAGTGAACTTAATTTTAAAATAAACGGTGAAACCATGCTTGGAGCGTATGATATGCGTGAAAATCTTTGCGACATATCTGGCGCAAGAAAGCTTGAAGAATTAAATCTAATATTAAATTCGTCTAAAAGATATAAAGTTAGTAAGCCAAATTCGTTTATGTTTGGTTTGCAAATTTTCAATGTTTTAAGATTATGGAAATATTATAACAGTCCGGTTTTAAAAGTTAAATATAATTTAGTATCAAAGGTTTCAAAAGAAAACAGATTCGTTGCTTTACTAATTGACATTATATCTTCATCAAAATATAAAAATGATCCAGAGGAGTTGGTTAATCAAATTTTAGGAAAGTTTGGTTTGGGATTAACAGAAAATAAAATAGAACAATACAGAAAAATTGTTTGCGCATATTTTGACGCGCTTGCGAAAGTTGAAAATAAGGAATTTTTTATAAAATATTTTGATGATTTTAAAATAATTTCTAATTTATTAGAAAAAAAATCAAAAAAAATATTTAAAAAATATGATTTTTTCTATAACTATTTAATAAATAATAAAATTCCAATTAGAATTAAAGATTTAAAAATTTCAGGCGCAGACATTAAAGAGAATTTCCCTAAAATAAAAGAAAAATATTATAAGGCAATTTTAACAGAATTATTAATTAGAGTTTTTGATGGGCTTATAAAAAATGAAAAAGAAATTTTGATAAATGAAGTTTCAAAAGTTAAAGTTTAATTAAT
>CALWRL010000063.1 GCA_944383945.1 uncultured Clostridia bacterium | reverse complement strand
ATTTAGAGCCTAAACTTCCGCCAAAAAAAAGTAGTGTTTTTTTGTTTGGATCTATTGATATATTTAATTTATCTTTTTTTCCGTTAAAAATTTGATTTCTAACAGGATTTCCAACGCATATAAAATTCTTTTTATCTTTTGCTGTTTTTTCGAAAGCGGTTAATGTTAGGGTGCTGTAATGAGAAATTATTTTATTTGCCAAACCAAGTGATAAATCTGACTCGTGGGTTATTACGGGTATATTTAATTTTTTTGCTGCTATTGCAACGGGAATTGAAACATAGCCTCCTTTTGAAAAAACTATGCTTGGGTTAATTTCTTTTAATATTTTTTTTGCCTGACTTATAGATTTTAAAAGTTTAAAAGGAATTTTTAAATTTTTCAGCGATAAACTTCTTATTAATTTTACTGCTTCAATTTCTTTAAATTGAACATTGTTTGCTTTAACAAGTTCCTTTTCCATTCCGTTTGTCCCAATATAAACTATGTTATTAAAATAGTTTTTTAAATCTGGAACAAGGGCTAAATTGGGAATTACATGGCCAGCTGTTCCGCCACCTGTTAAAACAATAGTTTCTTTCTTTTTTATTTTATCATTCATTTTTTACCTCGATATATCTTGTGTAAAAAACATTATTTTATAAAATCATTTTTATTCTATTTTTTTATAACTGTCTATGGTTTGTGTGGTTGGTTTTTCTTCTTTATTTGTTAGAAGTTGCAGTATTTGACCAATGTTTTGCAAACCGCTAGCACCTTCTGATTGTTGTTGGGTGTTTTTTGACAGAAGTTGAGAAAGCGCATTGTTTTTACCGCCCATGATTAAACTTAACAAGGGCAAAAGGTTAGAAATGTTTTGGCTTTGATTTTGGTTTTGATTTTGATTTAGTTGTTGCGGTTGCTGTTGAAAAGTTTGTTGCTGTTGATTGCTTTGAAATTGATTTTTTTGATTTGTGTTTTGGCTTGAAAAATCGCTTGGATACAAACAAACATTTTGCTCGCTTATGTTTTGCTCGGCTTGAACATTTTGATTTTGCTGTTGTTGGTTGTTGTAGCCAATAAGGTTTTGATTTGAAAACATATTTAATAAAGGGGCAAGTTGTTGAAAAAGATTTTTTAAATCCATATTAATTTCCTTTTATAACAATATATATATATGAAATCATATAATAATTTAGTTAAAACTTTTTTGGAGGGAAAATGGGAAAGAGTTTGTTTGAATTTGCTAGTCAAAAGAGCGATGTTGGCACAGAACAAAATAAAAGCAAGGAAGATAAATTACATACAGAAAAAAAAGTGTTTAATGAAAAACAGGTTAAAGATGCGTTTGACAAATATTCCAAGTTTTCTAGCAGTGAACTTTTAAGCGAATTATACCAACAAGTAAACCAACAAAAAAAAGATGGAAGTTTTAATTTTGCAGAAATTGCTGAGAGAATTGAGGGAATTAAGCCAATGTTAACAGACGAGCAAATAAAAAATTTAGACAAACTTTTAAGCCAAATAAAATAAAAAGAGAGTTACATATGAAAAATTATAAATTAGATTCTAGTTTGTTAGATGTTGTTAGCCTTGATTTAAACAAAAAGATTGAATGCATTGCTTTTGTTTCTGATTTGTGCAAGGCAAAAAAATTTTTTTTTGAAGATGAAGTTGTTAACTTTTTCCCTTTTATTAATGCGGTTGCTTTAAATATTAATTCAAAAAAACTTTTTGAAGCGTGTGATAGGCAATGGATCAAGTTAATAACAAAACAAACTAATGTTATGGCACTAATGGATTTATCTAGACAAATTCTTGGAGCTAATAACAGGGTTGGAAAAGATGTTACAATTGCTTATATAGATACAGGAATTGCGCCACATATTGATTTTACTATTGGCAAAAACAGAATTGTTGAATTTGTTGATTTGATTGGGTCTAGAAAAGTTCCGTATGATGACAATGGGCATGGAACTTTTGTTTCTGGGGTTGGAAGCGGAAGCGGATATGCTAGCGCACAAAAATATAGGGGAATTGCTCCCAATTCAAACATAGTTTCAATTAAAGCGCTTAATGGGAACGGGGAAGCAACGGCAATTAAAATTTTGGAAGCAATGCAATGGGTTTATGACAATGAAAAGCGTTTTAACATTAAAGTTGTTTGCATGAGCTTTGGCAGTGAGCCTCTTGGAATTAACGACCCAATTATGAAAGGGGCAGAGGTTCTTTGGGACAAGGGAATAACTATGGTTGCTGCTGCTGGAAACAGTGGACCAGAATTTGAAACAATAAAATCTCCTGGTATTAGTTCTAAAATTATTACGGTTGGAGGTTTTGATGATAAAAGAGAAAATGGCTCATACAACGAGAGTAAATTTGAAATAGCGCCTTTTTCGTCTAGGGGACCTGCTTTAAGAAGATATAAGCCAGATCTTGTTGCACCAAGTGTTAACATAACTTCTTGCTCAAATAACCCTAAAAAACTTTATACAAAAATGAGTGGAACAAGCGTTGCCACTCCGATGATTGCTGGTTTGGCATCTTTAATTTTAAGTGAAGAGCCAAAACTTTCGCCACAGCAAGTTAAATATAAACTTATGACTATTTCAAAAGGAATAACCTTTAATCGCAATTTAGAGGGGGTTGGCTATCCTTATTTAAAATAAAGTATGAAAGCATTTTAATTCCATATTTCTTTTGAGATATTAATTCGTAGCCGTTTAAAGAAATTGGCATTTTTGCTTCATGTTCGCATATTAGCAATCCTTCATCTGAAAGTAAATTTTTTTCTTTTATTATTTCGCTTGCAATTTCATAAAAATTGCTTTTATATGGAGGGTCTATATATATGAAATCTAATTTTTCGCCTATTAAATTTAATGCTTGTTTAAAATCGGCATTAATTATTTGATAATTTTCTTCATCTGCACAGCAGTGATTTAAGTTGCTTTTTATTAGTTTGCTTGCGTAAAAATTTTTTTCTACAAAATATACTTTTTTTGCGCCACGAGAAAGCGCTTCTATTCCAACGCTTCCACTTCCTGCAAATAAATCTAAAAAAACTTTATTCGATATTGTTGTTTGAATTTTTGTGAAAAGTGCTTCTCTAACTAAATTTGCAGTTGGACGTAAATTCTCATTAGAAACAAACTGCAAGGCTCTTCCTTTAAATTTTCCTGCTATTACTCTCATAAATTAAATATTAACATTTTTTCCGTTTATTGAAAACAAATTTTTTACAATTTATTCATTAAAAAACTTTTTAAAGAGGTAAAAAACAGCGTTAAAAATTTGCTAATTATTGTTGACAAAATATTAAAAGTGTGGTAACATTGCTTTCAGCAATTTGGCAACATGTGCAAGTTGAACTGCGAAAATTATTCGTGGGGAGTCGGAAGACTTTGGGGTTTTAAGGTCGAGTCTATGGACTGAGTTCTGATCTGAAACTCTAAAAGTATTTTATGACATTTTTGGCTTGCATTTTGCAAGCCTATTTTTATTGCCAAAAGCGAATTTGGGTTTTGCCCTTAAAAGGAGAAAGTTATGCCAACAATTAACCAATTAGTTAGAAAAGGTAGAAAAAGTTTTGATGACAAAAGTAAATCACCTCTTTTAGATGAGTGTCCTCAAAAGCGTGGGGTTTGCCTTTCGGTTAAAACAACTTCACCTAAAAAACCTAACTCAAATTTAAAAAAAATTGCTCGTGTTAGATTGTCTAACAAAAGTGAGGCAACAGTTTACATTCCAGGAATTGGCCACAACCTTCAA
>CALWRL010000062.1 GCA_944383945.1 uncultured Clostridia bacterium | reverse complement strand
ATTGAACATACCATAATCAAGCCGTACCATGCTACATGGAAATTCCCTATATTAAAACCTGGGTTTGTGTTTAAAAAATTAATCATGCTAATATTTTACACTTTTTTTATAAAAAACAAAATAAAAAACCAACTTATGAAAGTTGGTTTTTTTAGTTAAAATGTTACATTCCTTGTTCTTCTTGTCTGTTATGTTCTTTTTTGTTATTTTGTTGTTGATTATTTTGTTCTTGTTCGTTTTCAACTGTTTGTTGTATTGTTGGTTGTTGTGGTTGATAAGCTACTTCTTCAACCTGTTGAGTTTCTTGTTGTTCGAACGAGAAGGTTATTCCTTGTTCTTCTTGAATTTCTGCAATTTTATTTGCAAAGTCAACAGATTTGTTTGCTGCAATCAACTGTCTATTTGCAAATTTAATTTTGCCATTTTCTGTTTCCATGTTGTAAGTTATTACTTGTGGTGTGTAAATTTTTCTTGGTGCTTGAACTATTTTTGAGAATTTTACTTCGGTTGCTTCGTTTGGAATTAATGTTATTAATTTTTCTCTTATTAAGTTTGCGCCTTCTAAATTGTCCATTCCATAGCAGAAACTTTCTTCACGATCGCCAACTTTAAAGCTTATTACTTCATAGTTTGCATTTCTTTCTAAGTTTGGATTTATTCTTAAAACTTCATCAAAGTATTCTTGCATTTCTTTTGCATCATCTGCTGAAAGAGATGGAGCAGAGAAAAATCTTTCTGGGAAAACTGGAATTGGTTTGTCTAAGTCTGGAAGTTGCAATGTGTTTTGTGAGCCATAATAAATGTTTTCTAAATCTTGAATTTTTGCTTGTTTTAACAATTCTTTTGCTTTGCTTAAGTATTTATTGCTTCTATTTGCATGGTCGTTGTTTTTTGCTATTTCAGCCATTGCATAATATCTTAAACCTTTCATTAATGTTAAATAGTCTTTGCTTGTTGGGGCATGTGGATTGTTTTGTGAGAAATATTCTTTATTTCTCCCACCAAGCAATCTGACGCCTGCAATAGCTCTTTCAGCATAGGATTTTAAGAATTTTGGATTATGGTTTGAATTGAAACAATCGTAGTAGCATTTTCTTTCTAAACGCTCTTTTGTTTTATAAAGCGATTTTGTTGATAGAGAAGTTTCACTTAATCTTTTTATTCTATTTGTTAATGATTTTCTTGTTGCTTCTTTGTTTTTATTTGTTTTTGCAAGTTTAATTTCTAATTTCTTAGCTTTTTTGTTTCTCTTTTCAATTTTTTTGTTTATTCTTGATAATTTTCTTGCATCATAGGTTGAAGTTTTGCCTAAATTATATCTTGTTCCTGCAATTCTTATTGTTCTTCCTCTTGTTAATGTTCTTTTTGCCATAATTGTTGCAATTGTTGCTGCCGCAAGAACAGCTACGCCAAGAGATGCAACGATTGCCCAAAAATCTATTCTTTTTTCATCATATGCACTTGCTTTTGATGTTGAACTTGATGAATTGCCATCTTTTTCTGGGTTTGATGTTATTGAATCTCCTTTTTCATTTTCGGCAACTTCGCCTTGAGCATTTGTAAACAACTCGTATCTATTTACACAGAAATTTGCTTCGTTTGTGAATTCTTCGTTGTTTGCAATTTCAGAAAGCATTCTCATTGAATATTCTGCGGATCCTGTGTAGGCTTCGCCATTCTTTTCTGCCAAAGAACGAACTAAAATTTCTTTAACTTCTGCTTCTGTGTCGAAATGTGAAATTAATCCTTTAAGAGCGTCACAATTTAACAAAATGTTTTGTGTTTTTAAAACAATGTTATCAATCCATTGTTGAGGAGGCTCTTTCGACCAATCTATTTCATCTGTTGTTCCTGCAGTGTCGTTTGCGTTATCTTTAATATCATCTAATATAGATCCTACTTTGCCTTTTGTTTGAACTTCATCCTCTTGTTGAAAATAATTTTGTGCATAGTAAACCGAAGAAGTTCCGCCAGTTTGTTCAAAAACTTGTGATTGAGAGTATGCAGGTTGGTTGCTTGAAAAAGCTTCGGCAACTTTCGAGTCTGAAATTGTTGTTTCTGTTGCTTTAACTACACTTGTAACTATAATTGCAGTTGCTAAACCAGCAAGTATTTTTTTAGACATCTTAGTCATAACATCTCCTAATACTAATAATTTATTTTAATGTTCGACTAATTATAGCTTGGTTTGTTTGATTTGTCAATAGACAAGTTTGAAAATTTTTATATTTATATTATTAATTTATATATATAATTCTTTCCTTATTGTTAATTACTGATAAATGAGTTGTTTTAAAAAATCATAAAAAGTTTTAAAAAATGGTTGACAATTAAATTTGTTTGGTGTATTATTATCACGCTGTGTAGTTTGGGTTGACATATGAGGTTACTTTTTAGGCTATGCGAGCGCTTAGAAAGAGAATTCATATCGACAAGTTTTGGCTAAGACCAATGCGCCCCCAAAAAAAGCAATTTTTTTTAACTATCAGCGCGACACACACGGAATAGTTGTTGAAAACAAAAAATTAAGTCAATAATGAATTGAAACTGATTTTAGTAGACAATATCCAATAATTAAAGGGTCGCAAATAGGGGAGAATTAGTTTAGACAGGAGGATTAAAAAATGGCATCGCAAAAAATAAGAATTAAATTAAAAGCCTATGACCATGTTTTGCTTGATTTAGCTTGCGCTAAAATTATTGAAACAGCAAACAAAAATGGTTCAAAAGTCGCTGGGCCAATTCCACTTCCAACAGATAAAGAAGTGGTTACAATCATTCGTTCGCCACACAAACACAAAGATAGTCGTGAACAATTTGAATGTAGAACACACAAAAGAATGATTGATATTTACAGTCCAACTCAAAAAGCAGTTGACTCATTGATGAAAATTGATTTGCCAGCTGGGGTTGATGTTAAAATTAAACTATAAGGAGAGAAGATAATATGAAAAAAGCAATATTAGGCAAAAAACTTGGCATGACACAAATCTTCACGCCTGACGGTTTAGTTGTTCCCGTTACAGTTGTTGAAGCTGGTCCATGCTTTGTTGTTCAAAAGAAAACAATTGAAAAAGATGGTTATCAATCAATTGTTGTTGCATTTGGTCAAACAAAAGAAAATAGGTTAAATAAACCACAACTTGGAATTTTGAAAAAGGCTAATGTTGAGCCTCACAAATTCTTAAGAGAATTTAGGTTTGAAGACATTTCTATATATGAACCTGGTTCTGAAATTAAAGCAGACATCTTTAACGAAGGAGATATTGTTGATGTTTCTGGAGTTACAAGAGGTAGAGGATTTACCGGAACTATTCAAAGATGGAATGCTCACAGACTTAAAATGACTCATGGTGTTGGCCCTGTTCACAGAGAAGTTGGTTCAATGGGTGCTAACAGTACACCATCTAGAGTTTTCAAAAACAAAAAAATGCCTGGTCATTATGGCGCAGAAAATGTTACAATCCAAAATCTTGAGGTTGTTAAAGTTGACTCCGACAGGAACATTCTTTTAATTAAAGGTTGTTTGCCTGGTCCTAAAGGTTCAATGGTAACAATTAAAGAAGCGGTTAAAAGGTAGGAGGAAGTATGGCAGTTTCAGCAAAGTTAGTTAATATGAATGGCGAAGAAGTTGGCAAATTAAAACTTTCTGACAACCTTTTCGCAGTTGATTACAACGAACCTTTAATTCATGAAGTTGTTGTTGCTTACAATGCAAATCAAAGACAAGGAACAAAATCAACTTTAACAAGAAGTGAAGTTAGAGGACATGCTAAAAAGCCTTATAGGCAAAAACATACAGGTAGAGCAAGACATGGCTCAACAAAATCACCTGAATATAAAGGCGGCGGAGTTGTTTTTGCTCCAAAACCACGCGATTTTTCTAAAAAACTTAATAAACAAGTTAAGAAAATTGCTTTCGCTTCTGCAATTAGCGAAAAATTAAGACAAAATGAAA
>CALWRL010000061.1 GCA_944383945.1 uncultured Clostridia bacterium | reverse complement strand
GGCTCATTGCTTCTATCTTTTGGGACAATAAAAATTCTATCAACCAAAATAGTTCTAGCAAAATATCTGTTTAAGTTTTCTGAAAATCTTGGCATTTCTATTTCTTTTATAAATTCCGGATTAGAATCAAGCTGTCTGTCTTTGTCTGTGTAAAAATATCTTTTAAATTCAGGTTTTTTTTCAATTGTAAAAGATTCACCTGTTGTTTTTTCAATAACTTTTTTTGCTATTTTAACAAAATCAACAACATTCATGTTAGCAATATAATCTTCATAAAAATCATCTAATTCGCAAATATATGTTCTATCATTCTCTGGAAGGTCTAATTCGCTTCCATACATTTTGCTAACAATTCTTATTCCATCTCTCAATTTAACAAAATCTGAATAGTACATAAAAACTCCTTGCTTTAGTAATTTTTATTCTATCATATTAAATTTCATTGTCAATACCCAAAAATTGAATTTATTTTTTTCAATAAAACCAAATAACGTTATATATTATATCTAATTGCAATTTTATAAATATATAAATGTTATAATTATACTATTATATATAATATACATTACATATTTAAAGCATCCTTTCATTAGCACAAAACAAACAATAAAAAAACAGGCACATCGCCTGTTTTTATGTTAGTTAATAGTTCTTATTATTTTTATGGTTTTTGTGAAACCGCAAAAATTTTGTCAGCAACTAAGCGCCATCTCGAAGCTGCCTTGTACGCCTCAACACTCTCATCAGGAACATAAATCTTTAAATCTGCGGATGTAGAGCTAAATACATCAAGACCCAAAGTTGGTGGAGTTATTGCATTAATTGTTATTGATGTTAACCCTCTGCAATTTTGAAATGCATAACTTCCAATTGTTGTAACACCTTCCGGTATTATTATTGATGTTAACCTGCTACAACCATAAAATGCAGAAACTCTAATTGTTGTAACTGTTCCATCAGCAGGAATAACAGAGTTTTTGCACCCAAGAATTAATTGCTTTGTTGCGGTCTCTATTAAACAATTGTTTGCACTATGATAAATCGTGTTCCCTTCTTCAACTTGTATCGTTTCTAATCCGCTACAATCTTCAAATACACTATTTCCAATTGATGTCACCCCTTCTGGAATTGTTATTGATGTTAACCCGCTACAACCATAAAATGCACGATCCCTAATTGTTATAACCCCTTCTGGAATTGTTATTGATGTTAACCCGCTACAACCAGAAAATGCACCATCCCTAATTGTTATAACCCCTTCTGGTATTGTTAACTTACCTGTTAACCCGCTACAACCAGAAAATGCAGAATATCCAATTGATGTCACCCCTTCTGGAATTGTTATTGTTGTTAATCCACCACAACCATAAAATGCATAATTCCCAATTGTTATAAGAGAGTTTGGCAAAATTATTTTTGTTAGCTCTCTACAACTCTCAAATGCTCTGTCTCCAATTGAATAAACTTTAAAACTTTCGCTTCCGTTTAAAACTGTTGAAGGAATTACTAGATCTCCTGAAATTGATGTTGCCGCGTCTTTAGCCATTGCTAATTTTGCTTCGTTGTATAATGTGTAAGTTACATTATTCTCCTTTGTTATATCTGTTGTTGTTTCATTAAACAACGCATAATATTGTTTAGAAGATGTTGGCGAATATTCAAAAGAATAATTTGGTTCGGTTGATAAAATCTGCATTGTTTCTGGGTCTGTTGATGTTGCCCATGCCATAAATGTGTAACCACTATTTGCCGATGCTGTTAAATTTACTGTGTCTCCAATATTAAATTTGCCATCTGTTCCAGTTCCGCCTGATATGCTTGCACTTCCATACAAATCATTATTTGGCTGAGCTGTTAGCTCTGCATTGTTAAGCGATTCGTCAAACAAGCTTATCAAATAGCTAAAAGTTCCGTCTACGTTTTGACTTGGGTTTGCAACATTAAATGTTATTGTAAATGTTAGTGTTGAATTGCCTGAACCGCTTGGAGCAACTTCGATGCTTTGATTTAATGCATCTGCGTAACCAGGCGCTGTAACGGTTTTGTTTAAGTTTACAACTGCCCCAACTTGGTCTTTAACCATAACATAAAGCTTTCTACTTGTTGATAAATTTTCAACAGTTATTGAAAAAGTTATTTGATCTGCCGACTCAGTAAAGTTTAAAGCTTTTCCTTTCCATTGGTTTATAATTTCTTCACTTGAAGGATTGTTGTCTGGATTTTCAGAGAAAATTAATTCAGGAAGGGTTATTGTTGATTCTTTCATTCCTGAAATAGACCCCGTTAGTTTTGCATAGACATCTGTTGATGGTTTAAAGTTTATTGAGCCCGATAAACCAATATCTGCATTGCTAACGGCAAAAACGCTAACAAACAAAACAACAATAACCAAAACAAACATTAAAACGAGTGAAACTAATTTAACTTTTAATTTTGAATTCATTTTTTGTTCCCCTTTTTATCTTGTGTTTTTACATGATTTTTATTTAAGCAAATTAAAATTGTTATATATTATACTCATATAATATATTCATAAAAATTTAAAGTCAAATTATTTTGGCTTTTTTAATTAAAAACATTATCGTTTAAACAGTTCATTCTCACATAAACCTACAAAGAAGGCAAGAAAGAACCGCCGCCACAAGCGAACATATTAATGCGCATGGAATTGCATATAAAAGTTTTTTAACTTTTGTTTGAGAAAAATAAACTGTTGCAACGTAAAAAACAGTTTCACTGCTTCCCATAATGACGCAAGCGCACCTTGAAATATAGCTGTCCGCTCCATATTTAGTAAAAATATCATTTAAAAGTGCAAAGCTTCCACTTCCAGTAAACGGTCTTAACAAAACAAGTTCGCTAACTTCTGGCGGGATTCCAAGAAAATTGAAAATTGGGGAAACTGCTTTTGTTATTAAGTCGGTTAATCCGCTAACTCTCATTAACGCAACCGAAACCATAATTGCAACTATATACGGAAAAATTGAAACAACAAGTTCGATTGCTCCTTTTGCGCCTTTAACAAAAATGTTGTATGTGTTTAAGTTTTTATAACTAGCATACAACAACACAAAAATTATAAAAATAGGAACTATGTAAGCGCTCAAATCCCTTCCTTTTAAAAAATGCCCAAAACATTTGACAGAAATAACAAAACCAGCCCTGTTATCATCAATTTAATTTTTCTTTTAATGAAAAACAATATTGCCAATCCAATAAAAACAATGCTTAAAACACTTCCCATTTCATCCTCGTTTTCTTTTAAAAATTTTATTGCAAATAAAAACCAAACAAATTCCTGTTAAACATGTTATAAAGGTTGAAATTAATGTTGGAAGAATTATGTCTGCTGGCGATTGACTTCCAGCGCTAGCACGAAGCCCAATTGTTGTTGTTGGCAATAACTGAATTGATGTTGCATTTAAAACCATAAGCATAATCATCGGTTTTGTTGCAACTCCACTTCCATCGTCCATTCCTTTCATTGCCTTAATTCCGTAAGGCGTTGCCGCATTTCCTAGGCCCAGCATATTCGCACTCATATTTATTGCTATATCTTTGTGAACTTTTTCATCTGCGCCTTTAAAAAGCCTTTTTATTATTGGTTTAAGTAATTTTGCAAGTTTTTCTGAAAGTCCGCTTGCGTCTAAAATTTCCAAAATTCCCAGCCAAACGGCATAAATACCGCAAAGATTTATACATAATTCAACAGCTTCAGCAGAAGCGTTTAACATTGAATCAACAGTTTCGCCAGGATTAACAACCAAAAGCGCAGCAGAAGATAAAAGCATCATCATAAGCCAAATTTTGTTCATAGTTTATATATATGCTTAATTTATACATAAAAGTTTAGGCAAAAAATTTTTCTGCATAAGATATTAAGATTTTTAATTATCATCTTAAATTATTTGATGTGTAAAATTTTATTGCTTTTAAAACTCTTTTGGTGTATTATGTTTTTGCTAAATACAGGAGTTTTTATGATAAATGCAAATGAATACAGAACCCACACTTGTGGAGAATTAAGAATTAATGATGTTGGAAAAGATGTTATTCTTTCCGGTTGGGTTAACTCAATTAGAAAGCTTGGCGGAATAACATTTTTAACTCTTAGAGACAATTTTGGAATTACTCAAGTTT
>CALWRL010000060.1 GCA_944383945.1 uncultured Clostridia bacterium | reverse complement strand
ATTGGAAGGACGCATGGGATGCAATTAGGGGAATTGTTGATACATGGGTAGGATATTTTCAAAGCGTTTGGGATGGAATTAAAAATATATTCTCCGCTGTTTTGGGGTATTTTACAGGAGTTTTTTCTGCAGCGTGGAATGCGATTAAAGATATATGGTCAAATGTTACAACGTTTTTCTCGGGAATTTGGTCTGGAATACAAGGCGCTTTTTCCTCTGTAACATCATGGTTTTCGGAAAATTTTTCAGCTGCAAAAAACGCAATTTTAAATGTATTTTCAAATATAGGAGCACAATTTAATGAAATTGGCATGAACATAGTAAGAGGAATAGGAAATGGTATAACAAGTGGATTATCATGGATTAAAAATTTAATTATTGGATGGGTCGGAAACGTAAAGGCGTTTATAAAGAATCTTTTTGGAATAAGGTCGCCGTCCAGATGGGCAAAAGAAGTAATCGGTAAAAATATTATGCTTGGATTTGCAAATGGACTTACAGAAAATGATAGTGTTGTTTTTTCTGCAATGAAAAAAGTTACAAGCGGATTAGAAAACACAAATTTTGCAACACCAAATATTGTAAAAGGTAATGTTTTGCCTTATTTTGCAAATTCAACCATGCCAAAAAATACGGAATCAATTAACGGAAACAACAAAAACAATTATGTATCAGAAAGAATTATAGAAGAACATTATTACCTTAACGAAACAGAACTTATGACATTAATATACAAAATGGCAAAAGGTGGAGAAAGATTAAAAGGTAAAAGCCTTATCACAGTAGGGGGCTAATAAATGAATTATTTTGAAGTTGATGGAAAGTCTTATGATGTAATTGTTACAAACATACAAAGAAGCGCAGAAATTATGCAAAGTGAAAACGCAGGAGTTACAATTGGATCTGGAGCAGAAGAAATCTTAGATCCTATAGGAACTTTTGTTTCTTATTCTGTAACTGTAAAAAGAAGAAAAGGGAACGAAAAAGAATTTGACGAATTATGGGACATATTAATAAGACCTATATATGATGGTGTGTTTGTGAATATTGTATATAATCAATCAACAATAAAATTTAAAGCTAAATTTTCTGTTGACTCACAAAGCATTGAAAGAATTGACAAAAAAACAGGAAAGGTATATTGGGGAGAAATGAACATCAATATAGTTCCTATAAAGGCGCAGGTGCTTCCAGAATGATTCAAATTTTTTATGGAGATTTTGCAATTGGAGCAAAAGAAAATTTTATTGCAACAGCATCAGAAAGCCAATTTAATACATTGGATCAATTAAATAAATATGATTTACAATTTAAAAAATTAGCAAACCCTTGTGAATTGTATCAAACTGTATTAGACGGCACGGCAGAAGCTTTTCCGTCTAATGAAAATTCTGAAAATATTGGTTATTGGAGCGAACAAATAAGCGAAAATAATGGGTATTTTAATAAACCGATTGTTTTAACTTTTCAAAGCGAAAACACTTATTCTTCAAAGGGGATTACGTTAAAATTTGACGAACAAAACAATGTTTTTGCGACAAGAATAAAAGTTGAATGGTATGGCTTATATGATAAAATTATAGAAAAAAATTTTTCTCCAGATTCACCAAGTTATTTTTGTGATTGTGAAGTTGAAGAATATAACAAAATTATTATTACTTTTTATGCAATTAATATGCCAAAAAACAAATTAAAATTAACTGGAATTGATTATGGCAGGGGCGTTGTTTTTTATAAAAACGAAATATTAAATGCTACTCAAAACCAATCAATTGACCCAATATCAACAAGCTTGCCTATAAACCCTTTTTCATGTGTATTAAACAGCAAAAAAATAACAGATTTTTCTTTTGAAGAAGAACAAAAAATAAAAGTTTCGTTTAACGGAAATCATATTTCAACAAATTTCATAAAATCTTCAAAAAGAAAATCAAAAAATGTTGTTGAAATTAATTGTGAAAATTATATTTCTAAATTGGAAGAAATTGATTTTGTTGGTGGTATTTATAAAGATGAACCAGTAAAAAATATTTTAATGAATATTTCGTCTGTTTCTGGAGTTCCTTTTGAAATAGATTCTGTTTTTGATAATATAAATGTAAGTGGATATATTCCATACACAGATTGCAGAAACGCATTAATGATAGTAGCTTTTTCTGTTCAAGGAGTAGTAGATGCAAGCAATAGTGATTTTGTAAAATTTGTATCTTTAGATGATGATTTTAAACAAACAATACCAAAAAACAGAATAAAAAGAGGGCAAAGTTTTGATTATTCCGAAAAAATAGAAGGGGTTGAATTGGTTGTATGTTCTTATGTAGAATCAAGACAATCTGTTTATTTGTATAAAGCAGAAAAAGATGGAGTTGGAAATAACATAAAAGTTGTTTTTTCAGAACCAGCAAAAAATTTAAAAATTGGGTATATAGAAGAAGATGAAAACGGGAAAGAAATTTTTGTAGAAAACAGTCTTGCTGGAAACATTTTGGAAAGCGGAACAAATTATGCTATAATAAATGCGTATGAAAATTGCGTTTTAAAAGGAAATAGTTATTTTATAAACAAACAACAAATTAAAAAAACAACAGAAAACAGACAAACAAACAACAAAAATATTGTTTCAATTGGCGACGTTACCCTTATTGAATCAAACAACATTGACAAAATTTTAAATTCATGTTATAATTATCTTGTAAAAAGAAGAACTATAAATGTTGAAATTGTAGAAGGAAAACATGTTGTTTACGGTGAACCAATAAAATATGGTGAAAAAAAGTACGGAGAATTTAAATACGGAGAAAAACATCCTAATACAATTTATTACGATAAGCCCGTCAATTTAGGAGATAATCTTTATTCAGAAACAGAATATCTTGGAATTGTTGATGGAAGATTGATTGAACAAAACTTTAATTTAAACGGAAACATAATTGTTAAAAAGGCGGTGTTAAAATGATTTTTGATAGAACTCAGAATGATGTTGACGCCGCCAGAATTCTAATAAACGAAAAAGTTAAGTTAGACCCAACAACAATGCAACCAATAAATCTTGATGAATTGACACCGACAGAACTGGAAACGCTTAATAAAGGTACATTTAATTATACAGATTTAAACCGAATTGAAAGCAAACAAGAAGAATTAAAAAATCTTTTCAATGAGATGGGGTATTGGAATACACCAACAACAAACAAGACGTGGGGCGAAAATGATATATTTAGAGTTGATGACTTTAAAAGAATACTTGACAACACAAATGTATTAAAAAAGGCGTTTTTTGTTTATATGTCAACACCAAACACTCCTCAAATATCATATTATTGGGATGACATAAATTCACTTGAAAAGATATTACATGACCTTGATTCTATGACAAATTATGTTAAAAATCAATATAGAGAATGTGGAACTTTTGAAAGCGGGGAATAAAATGATTGATTTTGTTGATAAAACAGAAGAAAAAAACGGAACTTATATAAACAGAAAAAACATGATGGCGATTCAAGGTTTTTTAAGTTCTTCTTTTAAAATTGTTGATGGAGAAATAATTGAAACAAACGAAAACAATGAGTCTCTTTTAACAAAAAAAGAAAATGGAAAAATCATAGAAATTTTTAATGGGGAAAAGCAAATGACAAAAACAACACATTTTGATTTTGAAACCAATTCTATAAAGGAGGTTATTTCTTGAGCTTTTTAACTGACAGGTACAAGACGGATTTTTTTAGGAAAACTTTTACCATAAGCAAGGGAATTTCTTATAACCAAACAAATTCTGTAGAACAATTTGAAAATTCAACAACTTTTAAAAAATTTGCAACTGTTGTGCCAAGATTGAATGGAAAAATTGGCACAATAATTATAAATTTTAAAAATATTTATTCTGGTGTAGAAAAGAATGAAATCACAGTACAGGCAAGGGATTCAAATGGGGGAGTTTTATCAGAAGAAAAAGCACTATCAGGAAAAGGATGGATTGTTTTTAATGAAATTCCAAGCTTTTCCGCTTTTGAAAAAGTAGAATTTTATTTTAAAAATAAATATGATGTTTCTGGCAAATATACAACATCTGTTCCTGAAAGTATTGAACTTCATTATTGTGTACAAGAAAACCCAGATTATTTTTTTGTAAAATCTGAATAGGAGGTTTTATAATGGCTTTTTTGGATGTTTGGAATAAC
>CALWRL010000059.1 GCA_944383945.1 uncultured Clostridia bacterium | reverse complement strand
GGTATCCCAATGCACCCGCCTGTTGTAAGTTGATACCCATTTTCAACAACATAATCTGCAACAACTTTTGCCCATTTTTTATTTTCTTCATTAATTGAAATGTTGTTTGCATGACCTACTACACAAATTTTTTTCATATGCTTGTTCTCTCTCCTTTTATAAGCTGTTACATATAGTATAAACATATTATATATAAAATTCAATACTTTTGTTAAATTTTACCATCTTCCGCCGCCGCCACCCCCTAGGCCGCCGCCGCTCATTCCTCCGCCAATGCCTCCTCCGCCAAAGCCGCCAAAACCACCAAAATTTCCGTCATGGTCGCTTATTTTCGGTTTAATTAACGTCTCCGACTTTAATATTACTCTATTAAATAAATACATAGATGCCAATACTCTAAGCGATGCGTTGGTCTCAGCGAACGAACCATTTCCAATGTACCAGCTTGGAGTTTGAATTTCAATTTCTTCAAACTTTTTAATCCACTTTTTTGTTATTCCGAGAACATAGGCATAAGGAAGAATTTCATAAAAAATTAGTGGATTTTCTCCAACAAGAACTTCAATTCTATTTTTTTCTGCGTGTAAAATGAAATTTCTAAGACCAAATATCTTTCCAACTTCCTTGTTTTCGCCTTCAATTTTATTGTTTAAATTAACAGCAATAATAACAGCAATAAATGAAATTAATGGAACAAAAATTGTAATCATCAAAGGATTTGAATATGGTTCATGTAAAAAATATGCGCATGCAACGTAAATTGCCAATAAAACGGAATAAATTATTACTTGAAACAGAATAAAACTTATTTTTGATAGTGTAAGTTTCCTTTCAAATATATAGTTTAGCATATAGCAACATAAGAAAATTATTAAACCTATTAAAATACAAATAAAAATCGAAAAGAATTTTAAAGCAACTTTATCGGCAATTAAATAATACATTGTTGCCATTAGAACAGAAAACAATAATATTATTGTTGTTTTAATCATTGCTATTCCATTTGAAAAATATTTGCTGTTTTCAAACTTAATTCCCTGTTTTGCCAAAGAAATTGCATTCGCTAGTTTTATGTTTTTCTTATTTAAGTTAGCATATTCGTTACCGTCAAAAAGCGAATTAAAAATATCTTTTTCATAAACTTTAAATGTTTCATCGGCTTCTTTTAATTTTTGAAATTTTACATTCTTTTCTTCTTCTATAATTTTTAAATAACCTTTATTTGCCCAATAAACAATTAAAGCTGAAATATCGCCTTTGCTAACATTTTTATCTATAATATACCCTGCATCTGACGGTGTGATTCCTTTTGGGGCTTTAAACTCAACCGTTGAAATTATTTTGTTGTTGTTTTTATTTTTAATATAAATTAAAATACCAGCAATAACAAAAACAATTGAAGCAGATAACAAAACTATGTCGAGTGTTGCTGATTGCTTTTCGGTTGTAAAAAAACCTTCTTCAAAAACTGTTCTGCCTGTTATTCCATAATAAGGCAAAAGCGTTTCGTTGTAAGTAAAACTAACTTCATTATTTACTATTTCTTCTTGAAAAATTTTATCGCCTTCGCTTGTTCCAACATAAAATGTTATTGTTTTATTTTCAACAGGCTTTTCGAATTTAATTTTTATATTCACATTTGAAATTGTTGTGTCCCATTGATTTCCAATAAAGTTGTAATATAATTGGTCAAAATCTGTTATTTTATCATCACCTAAATCAATTAAGTAGGCAATTTTATATGTTTCATTTGAATTTGCGTATTCATATGCACTTCCTAACTGAAAAACAAAATAATCATTGCTTGTGTAAAAGTCTATTTCATGCGATGATTTATATAAAACAACATTTGTTTTATAGTTTTTTGTTTGAAGTTTGCCATTATCATAAAATTGAGCTTTTTGATAAATAGGAATTTTTCTAAAAATTCCATGACTTGAAACTAAAAAATTAACATCAATTTTTTCTTCTATTAGAATTTTATTGTCTTCTTGAACAAATGCCTCAACATCATATCCAGTTATTTTATATTCATTTGAATTGTCTGGCCTTTCGGTAGGGAAAATATTAAACATAAAAATAAGGGCAAAAATTAAAACTATTGCCCCTGATAAAATAATTGGTGTGAATCTTTTTATTGTCTTTAATAGCATTATTAAAACTCTACTTTAACATTTTTTCTTTCTTCTACATTATCAACTTCATAAAGATTTCTTTTCTCAAACTTAAACCATTTTGCAATTATGTTTGTTGGGAAAACTTCTCTTTTAATGTTATATGCTTTTGTTACTCCATTGTAGTACTTTCTTGAAGATGCTATTTCTTCTTCCAATTCATTTAATTTGCTTTGCAATTCCATGAAATTTGCATCTGCTTTCAATTCTGGATATTTTTCAACAACAACGGCAAGTTGTTTCAAAACAGAACTTAAATTTGCTTCGCTTGCAATTTTTTCTTCCATGCTTCCCGCTTGTGCGCACGCGTTTCTAGCTGCAATAACTTTTTCTAATGTTTCTTTCTCGTGCTTAGCATATCCCTTTACAGTTTCAACAAGATTAGGAATTAAATCAAAACGCTTCTTTAAATAAACATCCATAGTTGAAAACCCTTCGTCAACATTGTTTCTAAGCTTTATAAATGCGTTATACGAAGCAATTATCCATATTATTAAAATAATAAAAACTAACGCTACTGCTCCACCTATTATTCCGCCAATAATTGCACCTGACAAACCTAATAAACTCATAAACCCCTCTCCTAAAATATATTTATATATTAACTAATTAAAATAAATTTGTCAAATGTTTGGAGTTTATATGAAAAAAAATAAAAAATATGTTCTAGCAGTAGATATTGATGACAATCCTATAAAAAAAATTGAAAAGCTTAAAGCTCACAAAAAACCAATTCTACATCGTGCTTTCTCTGTGTTTTTATTTGATGAAAACAAAATGCTAATTCAAAAACGAAGTAAAAATAAATATCATAGCGCAATGCTTTGGGCTAATTCATGTTGTAGCCACCCAACTACAAACAACATAAAACAAGAAGCAAATTTGCGTTTAAAAGAAGAACTTGGAATTCAAGAAGAAGTAAAATTAACTAAAATTTTTAAATCTATATATTTTGCAAAAATAAACAATCTTTTTGAGTATGAATTAGACCATGTTTTAGTTGGTTGTTATAACGGCAAAATTAAATTAAACAAAGAAGAAGCAAGCACCTATTGCTGGATTGAAATTGAAAAGCTAGAAAAACTTTTATTAACTTGCCCTTCAAAGTTTTCTTCTTGGTTTTTAAATTTAGCGCCAAATGTAATAAAATATTATAAAAACAAAAAACACTGCTAAATGTATAAAAAAACTGCTTAACGCAGTTTTATAATTTTTCGTAGTTTTCTAGTTTGTAAATAGGCTTATAATAATCTTGATAGGTTGTTATTTGATTTTGTAGTTCATCAAAATAACTTTGAAAGCTACAATGTGTGTCGTATCTTTCTTTATAAATTAATCTTTTTGCTTTTGAAGCTGCAAAGCACAATCCATCGTTAACAATTTCCATTTTATCTATTGTGCATAAGCCATAATACTCTTTTCTAAACTTGTTATAATCCAAATTTTGTTCTGCCAAAATTGATAACTGCACAAAAAAATCATATATATCTATTGCATGAATTTTTTCATTAATTTCATAATTATCTTCAATTATTTCAATGTTGCCATGAACACCAAATTCACATCTTTCTAAATTTAATCTAAAATAATCTAAATGGTTTACTAATTGGCTTAAATTTTCTAACATTTTACAATCTTTTTCCTTCATATAATAAATAACAAAAAAATTTTAGCTTGTCAATACAAACTTTTTTTAAAGTGTAGGAGTTTTTTAATTTGTGTGATAAATTAATATAAAACAAGGAGAAATTTAATGGAAATAGATATTTCTAATGAAAAAGAAAGATTTAAGTTTAGAGTTTGCGGCGTTGTTGAACAAGATGGAAAAATTTTGTTCATAAAACATCAAAAAAACAAATTTTTTTGTTTGCCTGGCGGAAGAGTTGAAATTGGAGAAGACACAGAAACAGCAATAAAAAGAGAAATGTTTGAGGAATTAGGAACACAAGTTAATATAAAAAAATTGCTAACAATTTCTCAAAATTTGTTTTATTTAGAAAATGGAAAAATATTTCA
>CALWRL010000058.1 GCA_944383945.1 uncultured Clostridia bacterium | reverse complement strand
AGCATAATAACAAATGAAAAAATAAAAAATAAAGAAACAAGTTATGATTTTCCTTCCCCAACCGAAGTTGAAAAAATGATTTCTTATTCAAACACTCGCCTTTTAGAAGAAGGATATTTCCCTTATTATTTATACCGACAAAAAAACACGCCTCTTGGCCTAGAAAATGTTGGATATTGCCAAAAAGGAAAACCTTGCATTTTTAATATAGACAGCATGGAAGAAACTTGCTCGGTTATTGCTTGCGGTGCAAACGCAATTTCTAAAAGAGTTTTTTCTGTTGAAAACAGAATTGAACGAAGCCCAAATGTTAAATTTATAGACGAATACATTCAAAGACTAGATGAAATGATAGAAAGAAAAATTAATTTATTTTCATAATTAATAAGCAGCCTTTTAACTACTTTTAGGCTGTTTTTTATTTATCCCTTTAATATATTCTTAATTTTTTTGGGGGTTGACTTTTTAAAGTTTTTTGTTATACTATTTATAGATTAATTGTAAATTAAGGGAGAATAATATGGCAATGTCCGAAGAAAAAAAACAAAAAATTAAAAAAGTTTTAATTGGCATAAGTGCTGCTGTTGTTGCTGTTGCAACAATTGCTGGTGCTGCCTACGGAATTTCACAAGCAATACAAAAGGATAACACTCCTTCTGGCCCATCTATAATAGATCCAAATCCAGATCCAGGCCCAACAGACCCAACAGATCCAACCGATCCAACAGACCCAACCGATCCAGATCCAGAAGAGCCAACTGACCCAGAAGAACCAGAAATAACAGAAGAAGAATACAAGTTAATGTGCAAAGAAAAATTAGATCAAATTGCATTAGATACTTTAAATAATTCTTTTCAATACGGTGAAATGACAAACATTAATATTTTAAAAATAAATAATTTAGATTCAACTTTATATTGCAAAGCAGATTATCATCTTTATGGATTGATATCAAACAGATTTTATGAAATAAAGTTTGATAAAAATATTATCTCTGGTGAAACATACGAAGAAATTTATAATAATTTAAACAATATTAAACAAGTTGAAACCAAAGTAAATTGGCAATCTTGTTTAGAACCAGAAATTTCCGATACTCTATATGAAGAATTCAGCAATTACATTAAAGAACAAACCTACACCTTTGGCGAAGAAACTGTTGACTTTTCAAAAACTAATCCAGAAAATTTAGAGATTATTAATATTTCGAATTCGTTTATATCTGGAGGAAGAAGAGCTTTTGATTTTAAAATTATCAACAGCGCAAACAACAAGATTTACAGTGGCGAAATTATGGGAGCTTTGGGAAGTTCTTCCGTTGACGATCAGATAACCGAATTAATGGGCAAAACAACAAACATTTTTGAAATAACTGAAATTAACAATTTTAAAAAATTTAAATTTGAAGAGACAAATAACCAAACACAAATGCCAACAGAATTTGTTTTAACGCAGAATTATTTAAATAGTTTATATAACGAAAAATATAAATTTTCTTTTGATGAACCAAAACAAACCAGCAATTCAACAACTTTAAAAACCAACATTAATGAATATGAACAATAAAAACAGCAACATTGCTGTTTTTTTGTTTAAAGCCTTAATTTAGCAAAACACTTGCTAAAAACTAAAAAAACATTTATACTAACAATATATGAAAAACTTTTTGCTTTCGGTTAAATTTAAAAAGGTTTTTGCTTTATTTTTGGCAATTATAATTTGTTTAACTTGCTTTCTTCTTTCCGGTTGTGAAGAAGAAGATTTTCAGGACCCAGAAAACCCAACTCAACAATCAACCTTTTTCGAAAAATATGTTGGCGGGTTTAACACTGTTTTTGCAAACGATTTAACTGGTTCGGGTGGAATAGAAGAAGGCCAAGATAAAATTAACATATTACAATTAACAACTTTAGGTGCTTTTTTGTATTTTTATGGAAATGGCAATGAAACTTCACTAAACAATGAAAACGCACCTGAACTTAAAAATTTGTTAAATTTTAACACAAATGCCCCATTCCCAGATAGCATTAGAATGTTGGTTACAGCGGAAAATGGAAACGGAAATTTAAACCCAATTGCCAACACAAATAAACACTGGAATTGGTTTATTGACCCGAATGCTAATTATCCAACAACAAACATTTTAAACCCAGAAACATCTCCTGATGAAGGTATAAACAATGTTGATTACCAAACTTGGAAAAATAATGCTATTTCTTTAATGGAAGGCAACAATTCATACTCCTTCCCTGACTATATGCAAGACATTTTTCAAGTTGTTTTGTATGAGATTATGCTTGGAATTGAACCAACCGAAATTGAAATTAGTTATGAAAATGTAACAAATTTTTTTTACACAGATCATGGGGGCAGTTACACAATAGATTCTGGCAAATTATATACTGTTAAAATTTCTTCATCATCAACACTTACCAACATTAGCGATAATGTTATCTATCAAATTATATATAATGATAATAGCTCTGCTCTTATAAAGAATATTACTATTGTCGATTATGAAGATAAAATAAAGCCGAAAGTTTTAGAATCTTTAGACAAATTGCAAGAAAAATATCTTTCAAACAGTAGATATATTGGTTTAACAAAAGAAAATGCGGATAAATTAATTTCTTATATTTTAAACGAAATGATTGGCACAGATTTAGTTGCTTATGACTACAACACCTATCGCGGCCAAACAGTTAACTATAGAAATTATGTTGCAACGATTGCAAATTTAATTTATGTTCAAACATACGATGGTTCAGGCGATAATTGGGAATATGTTTTCGAAAACAATCAAACAAAAATTTCATTTGTTTTTGAAGGAACAGACAACGAAGGAATTAAAGACCAAGGAAGTTTTGCTGCAAAACCTGCAACATATGTTAGATACTACCCTGGCGAAACTCTTTTTGGAGAATTTGGAGTTGAATATCAATTTGATGGTGTTCCTGTTGGAGAATATCAATCAATTCTTATTGTTCCAGCAAAAACACCAACAACTATTCCAGAAAATGGAATTAAACTTGAATCTGGTTTTGTTTTCAATTTTATGACAAGAAACAAAGATCTTAAAATAAACACGAAAGTTAGATATCACTATTACAACGAAAAAACGGGTTACAGAAAACTTTTTGAATTTGATTGTAATCAAGTTAATTTTGATGACGGATACCAAGGAACAGCACCAGACGGTTCAACATATTGGGAAAATGATTTTGATTTTTCAGTTGATACCAACAAGCTACCAGAAGATCTTGTTCAACAAGAAATTGATTCAACAGGCTACAGAACAAAAACCTACACAATTGGTTTCTTTAATAATGCTGAATTGCTTAACAAAACAGCAAGTGGCGAAATTTCTTTAGCAAACCCATCTGTTTCGGATATACAAGATTTATATAAAGTTATACCATCTCAAAACGGTTTTGGTGGAATAACAGTTTTAAATGAAAAGAAAATGAATTGCTCATTCTTTGAAATTGTTTTAGATGTTGTTAAAAGCCCAACCGATCCGGAAAACACAGATTATAACTTTGCACTGGTTCTTTCAAACACTATTTTAACACCAGGTATTTGGTAAAATTAAAATTATTACAATTTAAAGGCTGCTTACTTTAAGCAGTTCTTTTTTTAATCTGTCAAGAATTTTTTTCTCAATTCTTGATATATAACTTTGAGAAATTCCCATCATGTCGGCAACTTCTTTTTGGGTTTTTTCCTTTCGTCCACCTAAACCAAATCTTAACATCATTATTTCTTGCTCCCTTGCCCCAAGTTTTTTTATGCTCTCCCATAAAAGTTGTTTTTCAACGCTTTGATCTAACCCTTTAGAAACTGAATCTTCTTCGGTAAACAGAATGTCTGAAAGCAAAAGCTCGTTGCCATCTGAATCATAATTTAAAGGCTCATCAAAACTCATTTCTGCTTTGGTTTTAGAAATTTTTCTAAGTTGCATTAAAATTTCATTTTCTATGCATCTACTTGCATATGTTGCTAGTTTAATTTGTTTATCATACTTGTAAGTTTGAACTGCTTTAATAAGCCCAATTGAGCCAATTGAAATTAAATCTTCAAGTTCTAAACCAGTGTTTTCAAATTTTTTTGCTATGTAAACAACAAGCCTTAAATTGTGTTCAACCAACTTTTCTTTTGCGGTTGTATTGCCTTTTGATAATTCTTTTAAAAGAATTCTTTCTTCTTCGT
>CALWRL010000057.1 GCA_944383945.1 uncultured Clostridia bacterium | reverse complement strand
CCTTCAACAACAATTAAAATTTATAACGATGGTTCGTTAAACGATTTCACAATTATTTCAATCGCTTGTTATGCATTAATCAATCAGTTGTTTGAACAATCTCAATTAACCAGCAATGTTAAATGCTCTGTTGAAAAGCTTGCAACATTGGGATTAATAAGAGCATTAGATTTAGACAATCCAGAAATTTCTTTTAAATTAGACGAGGCATTAAAACTAGATTTCTTCACAACTCTTGGCTTACTTAATGGCGAAAGACATGATGTTGCTCTTCAAATAAAAAATGAAACAAAAGAGTTTTTAGATAATGTTGTTTTTGTCAAGCTTGGTTTAAGCAAGGAAAAAGCATTAGAAAACATGAAGAATATGGGGTTTGAATTCGACAATGAAAATCAAGAATCAATTTCAGATGTTGTTTTCGGAGCAAACAACCTTAAAAAAGTTTTTGGTTTTAATAGCGAGATGTTAAAAGCAAGCCAAGCAGTAACCCACGCCGCAATTGGAGCTGAAATAAATATAAATAGATTGAAAAGAAGAATAAGAAACGATCTTCCAGGATACATTCAAAATTCACTACTTTCAAAAAATCAACTAGAAGAATTTTACGACCAAAAAGACGGAAACATAATTAAATTTGTTTTAGAAAAAAATCCTAGAAAATATTCAAAATCCAGCGTTTCCTATCTTTCTCAAATTTCAGATGCTTTTGCAAAAATGGTTTCGGAAATGGTTAATAAAACAACAAACTTTGCAGAAGAAAATGTTGACAATTTGGAATCAACAAATCCTAAAACATTACTTAAACTTGCTTTAAACAAAGATTCTAATAGCAAATCAGAAAAACCATTAAGCAACAAAAAAATAATAAAAAACGAATTTAAAGAAGTTGTTAAAGAAGTTGTTAAAGCAAATAAACCACAAAAAAAGCAAAAGAAATTAGACCAAGAACAAACTCTTTAAAATTTAAAATAATTAATAAAATTAAATATCAAATAAATAATAAAAAACATACTATTTTAAATTAATTTAGTATGTTTTTTTATTTTCTAATAATTTTAAAAAATAATTAAAAAATTAATATTTAATATTATAACAATTAATCTGTAAAAACAAATTCAACTTCTTTTATTCTAATTGTGTCGCCATCTTTTGCACCTTTTTCTTTAAGTTTATCTATAATTCCATCTTGTTTTAATCTTCTTTGGAAGTATGCAAAAGATTCCATATCATCAAGAACAATTCCTCTAACCATGTTGTCTATAAGCCCGCCCGAAACTCTAAATGCCCCATCTTTTTCAACTGTTATTTCAAGCGAAGTTTTATCTCTTTCATCAATAATAAATGTTTCAACGCTTTCCTGTTTAGTTTTTGGCAATTTTTCAAGCATTTTCCACATTTGTGATTTAAGTTCGTTTATTCCCTTTCCTGTTATTGAAGATATTTCAACAATTATAATATCTTTGTTTTTTATTTTTTTTCTAAAATCAGAAAGTTTTTCATCTAATTCATCTTTCGAAAGCAAATCAGTTTTTGTAAAGGCAATAATTTGTGGAAGTTTTGCTAATTTTTCATTATATTTTTCAAGTTCTTCGTTAATTTTCAAATAATCATCAAAAGGTTCTCTGCCCTCAAACCCTGAAATATCAATCATGTGAACAATCAATCTAACCCTTTCAATGTGTTTCAAAAATTCATGTCCAAGCCCAACACCTTCGCTTGCGCCTTCAATTAAACCCGGAATGTCTGCAACAACAAAACTGTTGTCGTAATACGAAACAACCCCAAGATTAGGAACTAATGTTGTGAAATGATAGTTAGCAATTTTTGGTTTTGCATTTGAAATTGTTGAAAGCAATGTGCTTTTACCAACATTTGGATATCCAACAAGCCCAACATCTGCTATTGTTTTAAGCTCCAAAACAACTTCAAACATTTTTGTTCTTTCCCCTGTTTGTGCAAAATGAGGTGCTTGACGAGTTGGCGTTGCATAAAAATTGTTTCCCCTTCCGCCGCCACCGCCACGCAAAACTTTAACAGGAACATTTTCTTCTGTTAAATCTGCTAAAACTTTGTTTGAAACAACATCTTTAACAACCGTTCCGCATGGAACTGCAATATACAAATCTTCCCCATCTTTCCCTGTGCAAAGTTGTTTTCCGCCTCTTTCTCCATCTTCTGCCTTAAATTTAGTTTTAAATTTAAAGGAATAAAGAGTGTTTAAATCATTTTTTGCAACAAAATAAACATCGCCACCCTTTCCACCGTTTCCGCCGTCTGGACCGCCGTTCATTGTTAATTTTGTTCTGTGAAACGAAACAGCGCCATCTCCGCCATTTCCCGCTTGAATTTTAATTTTCGCAACATCTAAAAACATCTTTTTTCTCCTAACTATTTAAACTTTTATAATGTAAACATTCATTTTTTAATTTGCATTCTTCACATAACGGCTTTTGCGCCTTGCAAACATATCTTCCAAACAACACCATTAGAAAATGGCTTTCCGACCAAATCGTTTTATCCAACTCTTGCATTAGTTCTTTTTCAACCTTTTCTGGCGTGTTGCCCTTTGCAAGCCCCAATCTTTTCGAAACTCTAAAAACATGAGTGTCAACCGCAATTGCATCTTCACCAAAGCCAACAGATGCAACAACATTTGCAGTTTTTCTTCCAACTCCTGAAAGTTTTAAAAGTTTGTTATAGTCGCTAGGAACTTCTCCATTATAATCTAAAACAATTTTTTGGCAAGCAGAAAGAATGTTTTTTGCTTTATTGTGATAAAGCCCACATGATTTTATTTGATTTTCTAGTTCATTTAAATTTGCATTTGCCATTTCATAAACTGTTGGATATTTTTTAAATAATTCAGCAGTCACAATGTTAACACGCTTATCTGTGCATTGTGCAGAAAGAATAACGCTAACCAAAAGTTCATATCTGTTTGAAAAAATAAGTTCGCAACTAGGATTAGGGAACAATTCTTTTAAATGCATATAAATTTTTTTTGTTCTTTCTTTCACGAAATATATTATACCATAAATTCTTTTGCTTTAAAATAAAATTGTGATAAAATATTTTTTGTGGAGGTTAATATGACTATTGAAAAACTTAAAGAATTGATAGCATCTCAATTAAACATTTCTTCAGAAAAGGTTTCTTCCGATTCAAAATTAATTGAAGATTTAGGAGCAGATTCACTTGATATGATTGAAATGTTAATGACTTTGGAAGAAGATTATGGAGTTTCAATTCCAGATGAAGATGCAGTAAATTTAAAAACAGTTGAAGACATATTTAATTACATAAAAAATAACAAATAAAAGAGGATTAATCCTCTTTTTTTTATTTATTTTTTAATATTTATTCAAATTTATTTAATAATTTAGTTTATTATTTAAATTTTTTTATTTATTTTCTTTTTTAATATTATTTTTTACATTTAATTTTTCAAATAATTGTTGCGCAATTTTTTGCAAATTATTAAATATTTTTTCGTCTTCAATTCTAACAAAACTTTCATCAAATTGTTTTTCTAAAAGTTCATTTAACGCTTTCATTCCTATTGAAGTTATTGACGGAATTGTTGTTATGTTTTTTGGGGCTCTAAACATAAAAAACAAATCTGGTTTTGAAAAATATGAATAATACATTTCTTCGCCTTTTTTAGTTAAAATTTTAAAAACATTAACTTCCATTTCTTGTGAGTTTTCTGTTATTTTACTAAGACAAACTCCCCTGTTTAAATTTCCTTTTGAAGTTTCATTAAACTCTAAACTTTTGCCAAGCGGACAACTATTTTGTTTAGCATTTCTAACAAAAGACAATTTCCCGTCAAAAATATATTCACAGCTATAATAGTTTGTTGATGTATCATATTTTTTTTCAATGTAAAGGTATGTTTTGGACATTATAATGGTTAAAGTTATAACCTTATCATAACTTTGCGCAATATATTTAACCCCTTGTTGAACGCTTTCTTTTTTTGTTTTTAATTTCTGGCCATCTTTTGTGTAGTTAGTTTTTAAAATTTTTGGAGTTTGAAAATTAATCACTTCAAGCTCAATTTCTTCACACTTAATCTTTTCTTCTGAACAATAAATATTAAGAAATAAAATAGCATCTGTTAAATCCTTTGCTAAAATTTCTATGTTATTTCCAAACTTTTTTAAAAGATCTTCAAGCTTTTTTTCCAAAAAATTTTTTTCAACAATCACATGATTATTATGCTAAAAAACAAAAATTTTGTCAAACACATTTAAAATATTTTGTATTTATATATTAAATATAGTAATATTAATTAATAAGGATATATCTAGAAATAATGAGAAAATTAAAAAAAAATGAAAACAAAAT
>CALWRL010000056.1 GCA_944383945.1 uncultured Clostridia bacterium | reverse complement strand
GTAGAAAAATACATCGCACATCGTGGCTTGCATGATGACCAAAGCGCAGAAAATTCTCTTTCAGCATTTGAAAAAGCAATAGAAAACGGATATGTCATAGAATTAGATGTTCAACAAATAGCAGACGGAACAGTTATTGTTTTTCATGACAGTACTTTATCTCGATTAACAGGACAAGATGGTTATGTTAAATATTTGATAAAGGAAGATTTAAAATCTTGCAAATTAAATGGAACAAAAGAAACAATTCCAACTTTTGAAGAAACATTAAAATTCATAAATGGTAGAACCCCAATAATAATAGAAATCAAAAACACAGGCAAACCAGGAAAACTAGAAAGCCAAGTTTTAGAAATGTTAAAAAATTATAATGGCGAGTATGCTATAATGAGTTTTAATCCGTATGTTTTAAAATGGTTTAAAGACAATGCACCAAATATAATAAGAGGTCAATTATCATCCTTTTTTAAAAACGAAAATCTTACCTTTTTAAAAAGAATAGTTCTAAAGAAAATGCTTTTAAACAAGGTTTCTCAACCTAATTTTATTGCTTATAATTCTCAAAATTTACCAAATAGATTTGTTAAAAAATACAACTCTCTTCCCCTTCTTGCATGGACTGTTCGCTCTCAAGAAGAATATATGAAAGTTGTAAAATATTGCGACAATATAATTTTTGAAAACTTCCAGCCAAAAATTTAAAAATATTTTTTGTATTGACTCATCCCCTATTATATGTTACTATTAAATAGGAAAGTAAAAGTGGAAAGAATAGCTGTTGATAACAACATTTTAGTTAAATTAGTTGGAATAGATAAAACCGTTAAAAATTTAATTAATGACGGCTACGAGTTTAACGAAATTTCTTCTAGAATGGTTTTAAGTCAAAACAAAATTAATTCAACAAAAGATAAAAGTGTTTTTGAATTATACAAAAAAATTTACAACCAAAAAATAAGAATTGTAATTTTGCCAACAATTTTAAGAGAAGTTTTTAGCAAAGAAAATTTTGAACGATATGTTTTTAAAAAAAGCAACTTAAATGTTTTTTTACACGACCATAATATAGAACATGCTTGTTTTACAGACACACAAAACCATTTTATAGAAGAATTAACAAATGCTTTTGTTTCGCCCTTAAACCCTGTTTTCATTTTAAACAAAAACACCGATCATAAAACAAACGATGCAAAAATTATGGCAGAAGCTTGCTTTGCCCAAGTTGATGTTTTAACACTTGACAAACATTTTAAAAATTCCTTGGGAATAAAAAATGTTATAAAAAACTTTTACAAAGAAAATGTAGAAAAAAATGAACACATTTTTGAGAAATTTAAAATTTCACAACCAATTGATCCCATTGATTACATAAATAAAAGTAAAGATTTTGAGTTATAAACCTCAAAATCTTTTATTTTATTACCCTTTATTTTAATTATTTATTTGTTTTATAATTTTTTAACTTATTTTTTATTTAATTTTTTAATAAAGATATTTTTTTCTTTTCCAATTTGTTTTGGAACATAAAATATTTCATTTTTAATTTCATCTGGTAAATATTGTTGTTTAACATAACCGCCAAAATCATGAGGGTATTTATATTTAATTTTTTTAGTGTCATTTATTGAAGGATGATTTCTTAAATGAAACGGAACTTCGCAATCTGCAAATTTTTCTGCCATTTCTCCGGCTTTATCCATAGCAATTAAAACCGAGTTTGATTTTTCTGCCGTGCAAGCATAAATTATGGCATGAGATAGATTTAATAAACCTTCTGGCATTCCAAGATTTTTTAATGAATATAATGCACAATTAGCTAAAAGAAGTGCGTTGCTATCAGCCATTCCGATATCTTCGCTACAATGTGCAATCAATCTTCTAGCAATTAGCAAAGGGTCGCAACCTGCTTTAATTAGTCTTTGCGAATAAAACAATGCGGCATCAGCATCACTTCCTCTAATGCTTTTGCAAAATGCGCTTAACATATCATAATATTTATTTTCGTCAACTGACAATGCTTTTTTTTGAATACAGTTTTCAGCAATAGCAAGATCTATTTCAACTACTCCATCTTTATTAACAGGAGTTGTTAAAAATGCTAGTTCAAGGGCGTTCATGGCAGATCGCAAATCTCCCCCGCTTACCCACGCAAAATGTTCTAATGCTTTTTCACTAACATTAACTTTATAATTCCCAAGACCTCGTTCATCCGTTATTGCACGCTTTAAGGCTTTTAAAATATCATCTTTTGAAAGTGGTTTAAATTCAAAAATCATGCACCTAGAAACAATGGCAGGCGTCATAGAATAATATGGATTTTCTGTAGTTGTTCCAATAAAAACAATTGTTCCATCTTCAACCGCTGGCAAAATACTATCACTTTGTGCTTTGCTCCACCTGTGGCATTCATCTAAAAGCAAATATGTTTGACGAGAAAACAAACTTTTGTCTTTTCTAGCATCGTCAATTATTTTTTTAACATCAGAAACGCCACTAGAAACAGCATTAAGATGTTTAAAAATTCCATTATCTAAATTCGAAATAATATTAGCTAACGATGATTTCCCTGTTCCTGGCGGGCCAAAAAAAATTGCACTTCCAAATGTTCCTGCTTCAATTGCCCTTCTAAATAATGAGCCTTTTTTTGCAATGTGTTCTTGCCCAACAAATTCTTCAAACGACCTTGGCCTAACTCTTTGCGCCAATGGTATTCTTTTTTCTTCCATGTTGATATTATAACACATTAGAATTAATTGTTAAAGCTTTTAGCAACAAACTACAACGGGTTTGTTTATGGATTCTAAACTAATAGAAGAAACATTGCTTAAAACCATTGTGTTATTTCCAAAATTTTTCTCATCATGTTCTTTTACATAAATTTGCTTATTTATTCCTTGGTAGTTAACACAAATTTTATAATTGAATTTAACTTTTTTAGAATTAATTAAAATTCTTTTATCATCTTTGTTGATTCCAAAAACATCTTTTAATATATAGTTGTATAATTGAAAATACGATTTGCTATTTTCAACAACTTCTTTATAATTTATATCTAAAAATTCACATAAAAACATTTTATTAAATTTTATTTGTTGAATTTTTATATAATTTTTTTGATATAATTCTTCAATAATTTTTTTAGGTAAAAAAACATTAAAAAAATCGTTAAATTTTTTATTTTTAGTATATATTTTTAAATTAAATAAATTATTTTTTTCAATTTTTTCAATTAATAATTCATTTTTATAATTATCTATATTTTTTGAATTTAAAAAAATAATTCCTTTGCTTTTATTTGCTACAAATTCAACGCACAAAAAGCTTGTTCCATTTTTATTAGTTTTATAAACTTTATTTATTTTCCTGTTTGATGTGTAAATTGTTTTTTCGTTTTTTGAACTAACTATTTCCAAAGAATTATTTTTTAAATATACATTATAGTAAAAACAATCTTGTTTTAAAAAAATAATTATTTTTCCGTTTTCTTTTGGCATAATTCTATATGAAATATTTTTATTATTTGCAAAATTTATTGTTCTTGTAATTTGCAAATCTATATTAGAAAAATAATCCGTTTGCGTATGTGGCGGATTAAAATTAAATAAAGGATTATAATTTATATTAAGCTTGTTAAGCTCATTAAACAACTTTAAATTAAAATCATCTAAAAATATTGTTTTATGAATAGTGGAAAAGGTTTCATTGTTATTATTAAAAATAAAAATTGGTTGAAAGTTTACTTTTTTAGATAAAATTTTTACAGCTTCTTCATAAAAACTTAACTCCTCTTTTAACTGTAAAGGTTTAATTAAAAAAATAGGAAGGTTTAAATTAAACCCTGCGCATTTTAATTTATTAAAGTCAACATTCGTGTTTAACAATGTTGTGTTATTAGATATTTTTTTATAAATGTTATCTATAAAAAATTTTTTTTTGTTAGAAAGATTAGAAAATTCTTTTTGATACAAAAATTTCCCATAAAAAGATTTTGTTTGAATAGAAAACAAAAATTTTTTTCTTGACAAAATATAAGGTTTTTTAAGAACTGCTAGCTCTTTTTTCCGTTTTACACAATCTTTTGTTTTTTGTTTTTTTTGTTTTTTAAAGCAAAAAATAATTGCGAGATAATATTGTTTTAAAATTATTACAACAACAAATAAAGCCAAAAACAACAAACATGAAACAAAAATCATGTATTAATAATTGCCATATGTAGAATTATTAAACTTCTTTTTTCTCTTCTTCTGCCTGTTTTTTAACAAAAGGTTTTAAAATTGCAGAAAGAAATTTTGGTGCTTTAAAACAAAATATTTTCATCTTAACATAACCCCTTTCTTAGATATGTTATTCACAAAAACTAAATTGTGTTAC
>CALWRL010000055.1 GCA_944383945.1 uncultured Clostridia bacterium | reverse complement strand
GTTGGTTTAGATTGTTCAAGAGCAGCTGCTAAATCAACAGGTTCTTCTTCCTCTTTGTTTTCTTTGAAAGAAACACCTTCTCTTGCTTCAATAACTGCGTCTGCAATAGCTGATGCAATTAATTTAACAGAGCGAATTGCGTCGTCATTACCAGGAATAACATAATCAATTCCAGAAGGGTCGCAATTTGTGTCAACCAAACCAACAAGTGGAATGTGCATTTTAATTGCTTCTCTAACACAAATGTGTTCTTTTGAAGGGTCAACAACGAATATAACTCCTGGCATTTCTCTCATTTCTTTAATTCCGCCAAGGTTAAGTTCTAACTTGTCTCTTTCAGCCTTTAAAAGAGCAACTTCTTTTTTTGGAAGAAGTTCAAATTCTCCAACTTTTTCCATTTGATTTAATTTGTTAAGTCTGTCAATTCTTGTTCTCATGGTTTTGAAGTTAGTTAAGCAACCTCCAAGCCATCTTGAATTAACATAGTACATTCCGCATCTTTCAGCTTCTTCTTTAACAGCGTCAGAAGCTTGTTTTTTTGTTCCAACAAAAAGAATGCTTTTGCCTGTTGCAACAACATCTCTAACAAATTGATATGCTTTGTCAACAAGGTCTGATGTTTGTTCTAGATTAAGGATATGAATATCATTTCTTGCGGTAAAAATGTATTTTTTCATTTTTGGATTCCATTTTCTAGTTTGGTGACCAAAATGAACGCCTGCTTCTAGAAGTTGTTTCATTGAAATAACCGACATATATTTTTCCTCCTTGTTTTTAGTCTTCCCCAAGTCTTCTTTGCTCCGCAAACAACCTACAACGAGAGAAATAGGCAACGGCTTGCGAATGGAACATGGGTGTTTATTTGTCAATGAACTGACTGGGAAAATATAGCACATAAAAAATAAAAAATCAAGTGTTTATAACAACTTGTTAAAAAGTAGAAAATTATTTATATAAATGTTTATAACAATATCTTTTTTTTGTAAATCAAGAAAATAATTTGACATGTTGTTTAAGTGTGATATAATTGCGCATAGCAATTAAATTAAGGAGAAAAATATGAGTTACAAGATTAGAAGTAAAGAAAAAAACAATTTAGAAGTTGAAATTTTGGTTTCACAAGAAAAATGGGAAGAGAGCATTCAAAAATCCTATGAAGAAACAAAAGGTAAATATTCTGTTCAAGGTTTTAGAAAAGGCAAAGCACCAAGAAAAGTTATCGAAAAACAATACGGAGAAGGCGTATTTTTTGATTATGCATTGGAAATTGCATTTGCAGATGAATATAACAAGTTTTTAGATGAAAATATGGATATAGAGCCAATTTCTCAACCAGATGTAAAAATTGAAAAGTTTGAAAAAGAAGGAATTGTTTTAGTTGCAACAGCACCTTTAATGCCAGAAGTTAAACTTGGTTCATACAAAGGCTTAACAGTAGAAAAAGGAAAAGAAAAGGTTAAAAAAGAAGATGTTGAAGCAGAATTAAACAATGTTGCACAAAGACAAGCAAGATTTGTAGAATGCAATGAAGAAGCAAAAATGGGAGATTTTGCAACAATAGATTTTGTTGGAAGCGTAGATGGAAAGATTTTTGAAGGTGGAACAGCTCAGGGCTATCGTTTAGAGTTAGGAAGCCATAGTTTTATAGATACATTTGAAGATCAAATTGTAGGAATGAAAGTTGGCGATGAAAAAGATGTTAATGTTAAATTCCTAGAGAACTATCACGAAAAAACATTAGCAGGAAAACCAGCAGTGTTTAAAGTAACAGTTCAAAAAATTGAAAAGAAAGAAGTTCCAGAAATCAACGATGAATTTGCATCAAATGTTAGTGAATTTGAAAATTTGGAAGACTATAAAAAAGATATAGAAAAAAGACTTAACGAAAAATTAGAAAAAGAAAAAGAAAGAAATGTTGAAAATGAATTAATAGCAAAAATTGTTGAAGGAAGTGAAGTTGAAATTCCAGAAATTTTAATTGAAAGACAATTGGACATTTTTGTTAAAGACTTAGAAACAAGGCTTTCCTTCCAAGGAATTAAAATGGAAGAATATTTAGATTATCTTGGAACAACTGTTGAAGAAATTAGAAAAGAAAGAAAAGACCAAGCAAAAGAAACAGTTAAAACACGCCTTGTTTTAGAAGAACTTGTTAAAAAGGAAAACATGATTGTTTCCGAAGAAGAACTAAATAAAGTTTTAGAAGAAACAGCAACTAAATACAAAAAAACAGTTGAAGAATATAAAAAATCTTTGGACAATAGAACAATTGCTTACTATCAAAACGACATTTTAATGAAAAAACTCCTAGATTTCTTAAAAACAAACAACAATATAATTTAATTCATTGAGCAATATAATATAAAAGAGGTGAAAAAATGTTAATACCTATGGTTGTTGACCAAACCGCAAACGGAGAGCGTTCCTACGATATTTATTCTCGCTTGTTGGAAGATAGAATTGTGTTTTTAACTGGCGAAATAACAGATGCTGTTGCGAACAATGTTGTAGCACAATTAATATATTTAGAAGGCAAAAACCCAGATAAAGATATATGTTTGTATATAAACAGCCCTGGCGGAAGCGTTTCGGCAGGAATGGCAATTTTCGACACAATGAACTATATAAAATGTGATGTTTCAACAATCTGTATAGGTTTAGCAGCGTCAATGGGTGCATTTTTGCTATCTAGCGGAACAAAGGGAAAGCGTTTTGCTCTTCCAAACGCAGAAATAATGATTCATCAACCACTTGGTGGGGCCCAAGGGCAAGCGAGCGATATTGAAATTCAAGCAAAACAAATTCAAAAAATAAAAGCAAAAATCAACAATATCATTTCAGAGCAAACAGGAAAGCCTCTTAAACAAGTTGAAAAAGACACAGACAGAGATCACTACATGAGCGCGCAAGAAGCTTGTGAATATGGAATTGTAGACAGAGTTATAGACAAAAGAAAAAAGTAATTTGATTAAAACAAAAAAATAGCGTAATAATATGGAAGGTATGGAAAATAAAACTTATAAATGTTCGTTTTGCGACAAGCCAGAAGGGCCAAACAGACAATTAATTGGAAATCCAGAAGGCAATAGCTTTATTTGTGAAGAGTGCATTACTTTATGCAAGGATATTTTTCGCGGGAAAAACAGAAAAATATCTGAACAAGAGTTAAAACTTTTAACTCCGGAAGAAATAAAACAAAAACTAGATGAGTATATAGTTGGGCAAGATGAAGCAAAAAAAGTTTTGTCGGTTGCAGTTTATAACCATTATAAAAGAATAAACTACAACATTATTCACGCAAAAGACCATCTAGGTGCTCCAGATGAAATAGAACTTGAAAAAAGCAACATATTAATGGTGGGCCCAACAGGAAGCGGTAAAACCCTTTTGGCAAAAACATTGGCAAAAATATTAAATGTGCCATTTGCATCTTGCGATGCAACAACATTAACAGAAGCGGGTTATGTTGGTGATGATGTTGAAAATATTCTTTTAAAATTAATTCAAAACGCAAATTATGACATTTCACAGGCTGAAAGAGGAATTATTTATGTTGACGAAATAGATAAATTGGCAAAGAAAAGCCAAAATGTTTCAATAACAAGAGATGTTTCGGGCGAAGGTGTTCAACAAGCATTATTAAAAATTGTTGAATCAACAATAGCAAGCGTTCCACCTCAGGGCGGAAGGAAACATCCACAACAAGAAATGATTCAAATAGATACGACCAATATTTTGTTTATATGCGGGGGTGCATTTGTTGGTTTAGATAAAATTGTTGAAGGAAGGATAAATAATTCAACTCTTGGATTTAATGCAGATATTAAAACAAAGGTTGAAAAAGAAAAAATTAACGTTTTAAAACAAGTTCAGCCAGAAGATTTAATTAAATTTGGTTTAATACCAGAATTTATAGGAAGAATGCCGGTTTATGTTTGTTTAGACGAACTTGATGAAAACGCATTTGTTCAAATTTTAACAGAGCCAAAAAATGCATTGGTAAAACAATATATAAAATTATTTAACATGGACAACATAGAACTAAACATAACGCCAGAAGCTGTTAAAGCGGTAGCTCAAAAAGCAAAATCATTAAAAACAGGGGCAAGAGGATTAAGGGCTATTATTGAAGAATCTATGAAAGAAGTTATGTTTACTGCTCCAAGCAAGCAAAATGTTGAAAAAATAATAGTAGATGAAAATGTTATTTTAGGGAAGGAAAGTCCGAAAATAATATATAAAGAAAAAAAAGAAGAAGCAGTTTAAAAAAACATCGAAATATTTTCGATGTTTTTTTATTCACACAAAATTTTTAACACTTAATAAAATTATTTTAATTCAACTGTTGCGCCAGCTTCTTTAAGTTTTGTTTCCATTTCTTTAGCTTCTGCTACTGGAACATTTTCTTTAAGAACTGAAGCTGCATTGTCAACGATAGCTTTTGCTTCTGAAATGTCAAGACCCTTAATCTATAT
>CALWRL010000054.1 GCA_944383945.1 uncultured Clostridia bacterium | reverse complement strand
TAATGTTTTGAGAATAAGTTGTTTCGGCTTCAACATTTACCGAATTTGCATAAGGAATAAATCCCAAGGAAAAACTTGCAATTGTGCAAATTAAAAGTAAAATTGAAATTAAATAAAATCTTTTTGGAATAATCATAAAAGCGCTCCTATTTTTTTATAATAGTTTGCGCAAAATAAAGTTTTTATTCAAATTAAATTTAATTAAAAAATGATTTTATTATTTCTATTAATTTAGATTTATAAACAACTTCTTCTCCGTTTGCCGAAGATTTTAAGAAACACAAAGGCGGATATACAACACACCACCAATTATCACCTTCACCACTTCCTAAATCAAGTATTAGCGCATCATAAAAACCCTTTTCTAAAACAACACCATCGTAACTTCGTGTTGGGAATTCTTCATTTGCTAATCTAGCTTTTGCCTTATAAGAGAATCCGTTTTTAGATAGAACCGAGTTTGCAACACTTTCAATCAAAGGAAAGTTTTTGGTTAAAGTTGTTTCTGCCTCTTTTTTTGTTTTGCAATCTGCAAGAATAGGAATCATTGCTTCAACAACAGCGTCTTTAACCTCATATTTAACGCTTTGGTCAATTTCAGAATTAGAGTTTGCTCTAATATGTATTCTTAGATATTCATTGTTTTGATTTTCTTTGTTGTTTACTAAACCAAAACCAATTATTCCTGCTAGTATAATTATTAAAGAAATTGTTATTATCACTCTTTTCATGAATTAATTATTGCCAAATTTTTCAATTTAAACCTGTATATGCCTTGAATTTAACCATTTTGTATTGACTTTTTATTACTTTTTACTTATATTATATATATAAAATTGGGAGGTATTATGGCGCCAAACAAATTTGAAATTAAACTTGTTAAACAAATAAATAATAAAAGGAATTTTAATGGAGATTCATTAACTGTTTCTTTTGTTGAAAATGAAAAAGAAGTTAGTAATTATTTTGCAGGGCGAGGATTGGGGCCAAACGGCAAACCAGTTGTTGAAATTTATGTTGATAATAACGAAAACAAAATTGTTAAAATTTTTAACAAAGATTCTGCAATAACAAATTCGCTTGGAAACAATTTTGAAATTGATAAAAATGGATATATTGAATTAAACGCCTCCTTAATTGAAACATTTCCAAATTCTGCTGTTTCAATTCAAGTTGAAAGCAATGAAGGGTTGATATCCAACATTTTAGTTAGAGGAACAGACATTTTAATTAACCACGGAAAAGAAAACCAAATTCAAATGCCTTTTGAAAAGCCAATTGATGTTGAGCTTTCAAGCAGTTATTTTAAAGATGTTGCAGAAGGAAAAATTCATGCAAATGTTTTTCCTGCTCAAATGTTTGAAACAATTTTAAATGCAAATCCTGAAATTGAAGGCGTTCAAGCAAAACAATTTAAAGTTAATGGTGAAAATGTTAAGTTTTTAACATTGAAAACAAATGCTGGCAATAAATTGTTTACTGTTAATTCAACAGAAATAAGACAAATTGAAGAAATTATAGATGGATCTAAAAATTATGAAGAAGGAAATCAAGGAAAAGAGTTTTCTCATGATTTAGCATTTAGATTTAAAACCGGAAACTTTGGAGAAAAAGGAAGGGCAGGAGATTTAGCTGCTGTTTTAAATGATGTTTCACACGCTAACTCTTTAGAAATTCTTAAATATATTGATGAACAGTTAGGAACAAAATCATTTGCCAAAAAAGTTTCGCCACAAACATACGAAACAAAAATTAGGAATGTTCCAGAGCTTTCTTCTAAAGCTAAAAAACAATTTGTTGCAGAAGTTTTTGGCAAAAACACAAATTCCTTAAATGATGATAATTTACAAAATGAATTAAGCCAATTAAATCCTTTAAAAGAGCCTTTAAATGAAGAGCAAGAAAGTTTTAAAGACGATGATTTGCAAAAAGAACAAAGCAAACAAAAAATTGAAGACATTTCAAATCAAATTTCTGAAAATTCTAACATAGTAAGGCAAATAGAGAACGACAGGGTTGAATTGGAAAACAAACTTAAAGATGAAAAAGAAGTTGAAGAAAATAATGTTGAAGAAGCAAAAGACACGAAAAAAACAATAGAAACAAAAGAAAAAACAGAAAAGAAAAAGCAAGATAAAGATAAAAAAGAAGAAAAAGAAGCTGTTAGAACCAAACTTCCAGGCTCAACAGGAAGGGCAATAAAATATGGTTTAATAGGTTTTGCATTTGGTGTTTTGTTAATATCCGCAATTTTAACAGCACTTGCAGGAATGCTTTTCCCAGCATTTGCATTGTTTGGTTTAGCAATTGGGACAAGTATCATAACCTCCGCAGAAGTTGTTGAAGATGTTAAAAAAGTTAGTAAAGAAAAATTAAAAAACAAAACAAAAGAAAATGAAAACAAAGCAAAAGAAATTGAAAAAGAAATAGAACAACTTAAATCTAAAACTAAAAATCAGAAAAAAGATAATAAAAAAGACAAAGAAAGCGATAAAGAAAAAGAGCAAGAGAAAAATAATATTCATAAACAAAACGAAGAAGAGCAAGACAAAGATAAAAATTTAGAAGATAGCAAACAACAGGATAAAGATGAAAGTGAAAAAGAAAAGGAAAACAATAAAAAAAGAAAAAAATCGCTTTTAGAAAATTTAAGAATTCAATTTCAACAAACTGCTAACAAAAATAAACAAGCTGAAAATAAAAACATGGTTTATGAAGCAAAAGCAAAACCTGTTGTTCAATCTGTAGAATTAAAAAGACAACAAGAAATAACAGCAAAAAAAGAAAGTTTACAGCAAAAACCGAAACAAGCAGTTTCTGAAATGCAAAGAAAGGCTGAGCAAAGAAGGCAACAGGCAATTCAAGCAAGAAACAATTTGCTAAACAAAAATAATTCTTCAGCTCAAAATAATAATCAAGGATTTGAACAATAATTAATATGAAAAGCAGTTGACAAAAACTGCTTTTTTTTCTATAATATTAATGTTTTTTTGAGTTGTTTTTGTAATATTGTTAAACTTAATAAAAGAAAATGTAACAAAACACTATAAAAAAACAAATAAAGAAATTGCGCGTTCATAGCTCAGCTGGATAGAGCGTCTGTCTACGGAACAGAAGGTCGGGAGTTCGAATCTCTCTGGACGCACCAAATAAAAGCCGAACAACTTGTTCGGCTTTTTTGTAAATTTTAAATATTAAACAGTTTAAAATTAATTTTTAAAATTGCATTTCTTCTTCGTAATTTTTTTGTTTTTTAGTATTTGTTATGGATTTTACAATATCTTTTTCAGTTGATGTTTCCTGTTGCATTGTTTTTGAATTCTCTTTCGCTAAATCTTTTTCCATGCTTTTTTCCAACTCTTTACAAAACTTCAAATTTCCAATTGTTTCAACAAGTTCATCAATGTTTGAAAAATCTATTTTGTCATCATTAGAGCTGTGAATTTGAGAATACAACGATTTTTCGTTGTCCTTATCAACGCTTAGTAAACAAACATGGTTTGCTTTTTGAAACGAAAAATGGTCGCTTGTTGATGTTAGTCCGCTAGTTTTAACTTTTGGGTAAAAGTTGTTTGCTTTTTCATTCATTATTTTTTCAAGTTCACTAGCAATTTTTGTTGTTTTGCCGTAGTGGTAAAGATTCATTTGTTTTCCTAGCCCAACGCAATCTAAATTGATATAGGTTTTATCTTTGTATGTTTTTAAGTGTTTATTCCTATGAGTTAGCGAGCCGAGCAAAAATTTTTCTTCATTATCAAAAAACACAAATGCAATTTTACTTTTTTCTTGTTCTGGCAAGTTTTGATATTTTTCCATCAATTTTAAAAGTGCGTAACAACCGCTTGTGTTATCGTTAAAATTTTTTTTATTTGCATTTCCTAAAAAACCAAACATATGTAAGACTGACGCCCCAATTGTTCCGTATGTAATACCATAGAAAACGCCGTATAAAATTTTTAAAGTTGAAATAGAATTTGTTAAAAGTGGTGGAACAAAAACAGAGATTCCAACAAGCAAACTTGTAAACAAAACTGTGTAAAGCATCATGTGCTTAACAAAAAATTTTGGCAATCGTGGAGGAGTGTCGTAATGAGCGGTAAAAACGTATTCGGCTTTGTCAACATCTCCAATTACAATGTTTTTTGCAATAACATTATTTTCTTCTTTTGCAGAATAATTCATGCCCTTTGCTTGTTCGATAACATAATCTCTAAATGCTTTCTTTTGCTTTCGGTGCATCCTAATTCCGTATTTATCAAATATTTCCTTAAATTTTTCCATGATTGTATTATAAAGTATAAGCTTAAAGATTTCAATATTTTTTTATATTTTTTATTTTGTTTGACATAAAATTCTATTTAATTTAAAATAATACATGAGAAAACATATAAACTAAAGAAATAATGGGGGAGTTATGAGTTTAAAGAGCAAGTTGATAACAACAATATCAATGTTTGTTTTAGTTTTAGTAATGACAATAGTTGGTGTTTTTGCAGCAACAAGTGCAACAAT
>CALWRL010000053.1 GCA_944383945.1 uncultured Clostridia bacterium | reverse complement strand
TAAACAAAAAACGTATGAAAATTTTAGGTTTGACGTAGCAAGAAACGACAGTATGGAATTAATTCCAAACGATGCAGAAATATGTGTTTCAGTTGATATGGATGAATTTTTTGAAAAAGGTTGGGCTAAAAAATTAAAAGACAAATGGCAAGATGATGTTGGAAGAGCAAGATATAGATACACTTGGAACTTTAACCCTGACGGAAGTGAAGGTGTTGTTTTTATGGCAGATAAAATTCATAAAAACAATTATTATAAATGGGTTAATCCAGTTCATGAAGTTTTAGTTGAAATTGAAAACAGCAATCTAAAAATAATTGACATACCAGAAATTAAATTGTTTCATAAAGCAGATAATAGTAAATCTAGAAGCAGTTATCTTCCTTTATTAGAATTATCTGTTAAAGAAAATCCAACAGATGATAGAAATATGCATTACTTGGGAAGAGAATATATGTTTTATGGCAAGTATGACAAAGCAATTGAAACATTAAAGAAACATTTATCTTTGCCTAATGCAATTTGGAAAGACGAAAGAGCTGCTAGTTACAGATTTATTGCATTTTCATATGAAAAATTAAAAGATTTTGATAAAGCAGAAGAAAACTATTTATTGGCAATTTTAGAAGCTCCACATGTTCGTGAAGGTTATTATGATATTGGAGAATTTTATTTTGAAAATGAAAAATATTTAAAAAGTGCAGTTTTTTTTGAACAGATGCTAAAAATTGATTCAAGATATTTAAATTATATGTCTGCTCCTAAATGCTGGGGATCACTACCATATGATTACTTATCGCTGTGTTACTATAAACTTGGTGAAATTAAAAAAGCAATTGAATGTGTTAGTAAAGCAATAGAATTAAGTTCTGATGAAAGGTTAGTTAATAATAAAAAATATTTTGAAAGCTTGCTTTAAAATATGTATTTAAAAAACTTTTTTAAATTTAAATTAAATATAAACACAATATATTTTTAGTTAAAAAAGTTACAAATTAACAATAAGTATGAAAATTAATTAAACAAAAGTTTATAAAAAATAACGAACAAATTATTCGTTATTTTTTTTATTATATAAAACAAAAAGTTAAATTGATGAATACAATGGTTATTGAAAGGAGAAAAACATGGCTTTTGTAAAAAGATTTTCTACAATTAGGCGCGGTGGAATTAGTTTTATTGGAAACACTTTGGGACTTAGTAAATTTTCCAACTTAAATAGTGCTGGACTTTTGGGATCCATTGGAGCTTTCACGAGTTTAGATACAAGCTTAAAAGTAAATGATTTTCCGTTTGGAACAACATTAGATTACACAAAAAATGGTTCAAGTGCTAATCTTAATCTTCCAGCTGGAAGTAATGTTCTTTATGCAGAATTAGTTTGGGGCGGTCTTTTTAAATCTACAACTAATGACATATCGAATTTGTTAGATAATTCTATATCATTTGGAACACCAATCGGAACAGAAATAATTGTTGGTGATGCAGAAACAAAACAAAATTTTAATATTAATGTAAACAACACTACTTTAGGTTTTTATGTTAGAAGTGCCAATGTAACTTCAATTTTACAATTATCAGGAAATGGAACCTACTCGGTTAGTGGTGTTCCTGCGTTAATTGAGGCTATTGATTCAAGAACAAGTGATACAAATCATGCTGGCTGGACATTAGCTGTTGTGTATGCAGATGAAAATGCGGAATTTAGGAGCTTAAATTTATGGGCTGGTGGGGCAGTTGTTTCGCCTGCTATTGGTGTTACAAACATTGTTTTGTCAGGATTTAAAACTCCAGATGACCCTGTTCCTTCTGGAAAACTTTTTGTGTCTGCTCAAGAAGGTGATGCCGTTATTTCGGGAGATCAAATGTTGTTTGGGGAAGACTCAATCACTTTTAGCAACCTTTCGGGCCCTAATAATCCATTAAATAATTTTTTCTGTTCGCAAATTAATGGCGACGATGGATTAATTAACACTTCTGGAACTTTTGGAACTAGAAATGCAAATGCGCAATCTGGAAACAACACAATTGCCTGTAGGCAAGGATACGACATTAGTGCGATAGATTTAACAGGAAAAATTAATCCATTACAAACATCTGCAGCAATAAGATTTACTTCTAATGGAGATTTATATCTTCCTAATTGTTTGGCTATTCAAATTGAAAATGGTTTTGATGCAAATTTAACTATAACTAAAACCGTTGATAAAAATGTTGCAGTTAAAGGAGAAATTTTAACATACACAACTGTTTTAACAAATACTGGAAGTTTGATTTTAACAAATATAGTGTTTAAAGATGAAATTCCAAATGGAACAGCATTTGTTTTAGAATCGGTTGAAATAGATGGAGTAAACTTTCCAACCTATAATCCAGAAGTTGGTTTTGATATTCAAGATCTTTCAGCCACTGAAAGCGCGGTTGTAACATTTAAAGTAGAAGTTTTATAAAATGTAAAAGGAGAAACATATGATAATATCAAATTTTTCACAAGTTCAATATAGTTATACCTTGCCAGATGGACAGGTTGTAACAGAAACAAAAGAAAGCAATGTTGTTGAAACTGAAATTTTAACTTATTCATTTACTAAAGTTAAAAGTTCAAGTAAAACTTTTGTTCAAGAGGGCGAGCAAGCAATTCAAACAGTTATTTTAACAAATAATTCTTTGTTTAATATAAAAAACATCTTTTTCCAAGACAAAATGACGGATGGAGCAACAATAGTTCCACAAAGTGTTATTGTTAATGGTGTAGAACAACCTACTTTTGATGCTGTAGCAGGTTTTTCAATTAACGATTTAGCACCTAGTGAAAGTGCAACAATAACTTATGTTATAGATGCAAATAATCCATTAACAGAAGTTTTGGTTGATAACTTTGCTAGAATTGGGTTTAATGTTGAAAATAGAGATTTTGAAGAGGACACAAACACAATTCAAGTTGAAATTGTTTCCAACACTCTTTCAATAGTAAAACAAGTTGATAAAACTGTTGCGGTTAAAGGTGAGCAACTTCTTTATACAACAACAATAACTAACACAGGGTCTTCAATTAAAAACAACTTGTTCTTTTCTGACCCTATTCCAGTTGGAACAACTTTTGTTAATGGAAGTGTTAAAGTTGATGGAGTTAGCCAACCAACATACAATCCTTCAACGGGTTTTGCTCTTGCTGATTTAGGGGTTGGATTAAGCACAATAATAGAATTTAATGTGGTGGTAAACTAAAATGGAAAAAATAATTACGAACATTTCTAGTGTTATTGACAGGTCGGCCTTTCCACCTGTGGAATTCAATAGCAATGAAGTTCAAACGGTTGTCAATATAAACCCTGATGTTCCACGAAATTCGGTTATTGTTCCTTTCTATAATAATTGTTGCAGTAAAAGGTGTTGTTGCAGTAGTTATCCAGAAAATTTTTATACTAATACTTTATCATCTTATAAAAATGTTATGAAAATATGCTGTTTTTGCTGTTTGTTATGATTCAAAAGCGAAAATCTTTAAAAAAATGGGCAATAATTTGTCCATTTTTTTGTTATAATTAATTTGACTTATTTTTTTGTTTAATATAAAATAAATGTGATAAAATATATTATAAGAGTTTTAAGTATACTAATGAGCAAAAAGGGGAGGATACATTATGAATTTAAAAAGTAAATTGGTTGTTAGAATAATCCAATTTATTTTGGTTTTAATTTTAGTTCTTCTTGGAATTTTTGCAATTTATAATGCAAATGTTTTTGGTGAAGGAGCAATCATTCCATCTGCTGAAGGTGTTAATGCAACAATAAAAGGAAGTATATCTGGTGCAAACGAAATTTGTGTTTTAAAAGATTTAAATTATTCTGAAGAGAACCAACCTTCCAATGATGAATTGTCAACTTGGAAAAATAATTTAACATTTAGAAAAACAAAGGAAGATATTGTTCTAACCATAACAATTGAAAATAAATCTACAGAAGAATCTTTGTTTGTTAACATTCAAGATAAAAGTCAAAACATAACAAACTTAAAAAGAGTTGTTACAAACGGAGCTGAAGAATACACACTAGGTGAAAAAATTGAATTAAAACCTACAACAGGTGATGGAACAAGCACAATAACATTCGTTATAACTTTTTCAATAGTTGATAAGAACTATTCTATAAATAAAGCCCCATATGAATATATTATTGAACTAGAAGGCCCAAATAAAGAAGCTTAAGATTTAATTAAGGATTTTAAAGAGTAAAATAAATAATAAAAACAAGCAAAATTGCTTGTTTTTTTGTTATATTTTATTATCCAATTAAGAAACCATCTATAATTGTTTTTTCTGCTTCTTCTTCGGTTAAGCCAAGAGTCATTAATTTAACTAGTTCTTCACCTGCAATTTTTCCAATAGCTGCTTCGTGAATTAATGAAGAGTTTTTGTTCATTGCGCAAATTTTAGGAACAGAAATAATGTTGCCATCATCCAATAAAATTCCATCGCATTCAACATGGCCAAAACATTCGTTTTTACCAATTAAATTTGAAACAAATTCTTGTTTTGAATTGTCCTTTGCAACGCTATGGCTAATTATGTTCGCACTAGAATTTTTGCCTAAAAGCGAAACTTTAAAATTTGTTTTAACAAATTGATTTTT
>CALWRL010000052.1 GCA_944383945.1 uncultured Clostridia bacterium | reverse complement strand
AGTTGATGAAATTAGAGAATTAAGAGAAAAAGTTAAATTTCTTCCAACCAACGCTAAATATAAAGTTTATATCATCGATGAAGTTCATATGTTAACGGATAGTGCGTTTAACGCTCTTTTAAAAACTTTGGAAGAGCCACCAGCACATGTTGTTTTTATTCTTGGAACAACCGAACCTCATAAAATACCACAAACCATTTTGTCCAGGTGTTTAAGATTTGATTTTAAATTAATTCCACCAACAGTTCTCAAACGCCACCTTATTTCAATTTTCGAAAAAGAAAAAATAAATTATGATGATTTGGCGTTAGATATAATTGTTTCTGCTGCGCAAGGAAGCGTTAGAGATATGCTTTCAATTGCAGATGCTGTTGTTTCGCTTGGCGGGGGAGTTGCTAGTTATTCAAACGCTTTAAGCATGCTTGGGGCAACCAATTTGGATAAACTTTTTCAATTCGCAGATTGTATTTTGGAAGGCAATTTGGGAAAAACATTTGAAATTTTAGACCAAGCAATTAAAGATGGAATTAACATTGCTGTTTTTGCAAAAGATGTTACCGTTCATTTTAGAAATTTGCTTGTTGCTAAAACTGTTGAAAATTGCGAGGGAATTTTAAACCTTCCTAATGAAACCATTGAAAAACTTAAAATTCAAGCACAAAAAGCAAGCGAAGAACAATTAATGTTTTTAATGAAAAATTTTAGCGAAATTGAACCAGAACTTAAATATGCGTTAAGTCCTAGAACTCTTGTTGAAGTTGCAATTGTTAAAGCTTTTGATTGTGAAGACCCTGTAAAAAAAAACTAAAAATTTTGAAGCCAACTCAAAATTATCTTCCTAAACAAGTTTGGGGGAAACTTTTAACCAGACTTAGAGAAAACGGAGATGTTGCTCTTTTTGTTTCGTGTGGCGAAATTTCCGATGTTAAAATAGAAGAAAACTGTTTAATAATTAATACTGAAAAAGATTATATATATAATTTGTTGGTAGCAGATGAAAACCTTTTATCGATAAAAAGAGCTTTAAGATTTTTGGGAATTGCGTTAGATGTTAAAGTTCAAAAAATAGCACCAAAAGATTTTGATGTTAATAAGGATATAGAATTTTTAAAAGAAAAATTTAAAAACCTAGTAATAGAATAAAATTAATTTTATGATTAGTTGATAAAAAAAATATATTATGTTATATTCAATTTATATGTTTTAAGGAGGAATAAATTAATGGCAGGTTACAAAAATTTTGGTGGAATGGGCGGATTTGGAGGCGGTTTCAATATGCAACAGCTTATGAAACAAGCTCAAAAAATGCAAGAAGATTTAGAAAAAGCAAAACAAGAACTTATTGAAACCGAATTTAGTGCAAAGTCTGGCGGCGGAATGGTTGAAGTTGTTATGATGGGAGATAAAAAAGTTAAATCCATCAATATAAAACAAGAAATTGTTGACCCAGACGATGTTGAAATGCTTCAAGATTTAATTATTGCAGCGGTTAACGATTGCATTGAACAAATTGAAAAAATTGAAAAGGAGAATGCTCCAAGCGTTCCAGGTTTAATGTAAAATGAATCAAATAGAAGTTTTAGAAAAACTTATAAATTTTTTTAGAACGCTTCCTGGGGTTGGTGCTAAAACTGCCCAAAGGTATGCATACAAAATTATAAATTCAGATAGCTCTTATGCTAAAGATTTTGCTAATTCAATTTTAGAAGCAAAGCAAAAAATTGGCTATTGCAAGGAATGCGGAGATTTTACCGACAAAGAAATTTGTGAAATTTGTGCTAAAAGAAGTCAAAAAATAATTTGTGTTGTTAAAGAACCAAAAGATGTTGTTGCGTTGGAAAAGTCTAAAAGTTTTAGCGGAGTTTATCATGTTCTTCATGGAACTATTAATCCTCTTGAAAACAGAGGGCCTAATGACATTAGAATTAAAGAGCTTTTAGAAAGAATTTCTAAATATAACACCGAAGAGGTTATAATGGCAACAAACCCAGATGTTGAGGGAGATGCAACTGCTTTATATATTGCAAAGCTTTTAAAACCTCTTGGTGTTAAAGTTACAAGATTAGCGCAAGGTGTTTCCATGGGAAGCGAGCTTGAATATGCAGACGAGGTTACCTTGGCAAAAGCCATTGAAGCAAGAAGAGAAATTTAAAGGATTAATTTAATTATGAAATTTTTGGAAGAAATTGAAAACGAAATAAAAAAAGCAATTGAAGAAATTGGAGCAACTCAAGATGTTGGGTTGGTTTTTTCGGATAGGCCAGAAATTTCAGATTTTCAAACAAATGTTTCATTTATTTTGGCAAAAACTTTAAAAAAATCTCCTTTGGTAATTGCAAATGAAATTTGCGGTAAAATAAAAAGCCACAAATTTAACATTTTTGCAGTTGCACCAGGGTTTATTAATGTTAAGCTTGAAGACGCTTATTTTTCTGAAATTTTTGAGAAGATGTTTAACGATGAAAGAATTGGAATTGAAAAATTAAATCCTAAAAAAATTGTTTTTGATTATGGTGGGCCAAATGTTGCAAAGCCTCTTCATGTTGGACATTTAAGAAGTGCAGTTATTGGCGAAACGCTAAAAAGGCTTTCTAAATTTATGGGGTTAGATGTTGTTTCTGATGTTCACCTTGGAGATTTTGGCTTGCAGATGGGCTTAACCATTGCTCAAATAATGGAAGAGTTTAATTGCGACTATTATTTTACAGGAAATGGAGAAAAACCGATTATAACTGCTAACGATTTAGAAAATTTATATCCTAAGGCTTCTTTAAGGTCTAAAACTGATGAACAATTTAAAAAACTTGCGCAAGAAATAACTGTTAAATTACAAAACAAGCAAAAAGGATATTACGATATCTGGCAGGAAATTAGAAGAATTTCAGTTGAAGATGTTAAAACGATATATGATATACTAAATGTTAGTTTTGATAAATGGTATGGAGAAAGCGATTCGGAAGATTTTATTCCAAAAGTTTTTGAAATTTTAAACAACAAAAATTTAATTGAAATTAGTGATGGAGCTGAAATTGTTAATGTTGCAAAGGAGAGCGACACAAGCCCTATGCCACCTGTTATTGTTAAAAGCAGTGCAGGAGCAAATTTATATGCAACAACTGAACTTGCAACTATTGTTTCAAGATTAGAAGAATTTTCGCCAAACGAAATTTGGTATTTAACTGATAATCGCCAAAGTATGCATTTTAACCAAATTTTTAGAGTTTGTAAATTGGCAGGGTTGGGTGATGATGTTAATTTTCTTCACATTCCTTTTGGAACGGTTAATGGAGAAGACGGAAAACCTTTTAAAACCCGTTCTGGCTCGGTTATGAAACTTATAGATTTAATTGACATTATAGTTAAAGCTTGCGAAGAAAAACTTGTTGAAAGCGGTAAAGTTTTAAGCCAAGAAGAAATTAAACCTCTAGCATTAAAAATTGGTATTGCTGCGTTAAAATTTGGAGATTTAATAAATTATCCTGCAAAGGATTATGTTTTTGATATTCCTAAATTTTGCAGTTTTGAAGGGAAAACAGGTCCTTATATGCTTTACTCAATTGTTAGAATTAATTCCATTTTAGAAAAAGCAAAAGGTTTTGATGCTAAATTTGTTATTAATTCAAAAGAAGAAAAAGATGTTATTATTTCACTTTTAAAATTTGTTCAAGATGTTAAAAATGCAACTATTGAACATGCGCCAAACATCTTTGTTCAAAGTGCGTATAATCTTGCTTCAGCGTTTAGCACACTTTATAATAGCACCAAAATTTTAACCGAAGAAGATGTTATAAAAAGAAATTCTTTGTTAACAATGATTAAACTTGTTAAAAAAGCGCTTGAAATTTTCTGCTATTTATTGGCTATTGATGTTCCAGAAAAAATGTAAAAAAATTTTAAAAAAATATAAAATAATTCAAAAAAATTTTTTAAAAAAAGTATTTACAAAAGCAAAATTCTATGCTATTATAAGTTTGTAAAAAATGGAGGACAAAATGAGTTTAGGGCACAGTTCACAAAAATCTAGAAAAGCAATTAATTCACAGTTAAGAACGCTTTTTGCAACTAATATAATTATTGCTGGGGCAGACGGTAAAAGAATAAAACTTGACGGAAATGAATTTTATAAAAAATCTTCTGAAAAAATAGAAAAACATTTAGTTGTAGCTGAAAACAATATTGATTTAAGAAAAGATAGTGTTTTTGGAAGTGCTGTTACTAGTTCGGCAAGAAATAGTTTAAGAGAAAAGAATATTCAAACAGAGTTTAATATGAATTAGAAAACGGTTGCAAAGCCGTTTTTTTTGTAGAATTTTTAATTATTTTTTATTTTATTTATTAATTTAATATAATATTTTCACATTTATTAATTAATATATAAAAATAGATTTTGTTAATTTTTTTTATTTTGATATATTATTTTTGGAGGAATTAAATGAAAGTTGTTATAGACACGCTTGGGGGAGATTACGCTCCATTTGAGATAATAAAAGGAGCAGTTGATGCGCAAAATAAACACACCGATTTAACAATTGTTTTATGTGGCGATGTTAAACAAATTGAAGATGTTTTAAAAACTATGAAATATGATAAAAACAGGTGTGAAATTGTTTCTGTGCCAGATGTTATTTCTAATGACGAAGTTCGAACTGTTGCGCAAAAAAAAAAAAAAAATTCTTCCTTGGC
>CALWRL010000051.1 GCA_944383945.1 uncultured Clostridia bacterium | reverse complement strand
TCAATTAATCTATTAACGAACTCTTCCAGTTTTATATTAGATTTGCTTTCGTTTTGCCTTCCCCTTATAGAAATTGTTTTTGTTTCAACTTCGTTATCTCCAACAATAATCATATATGGAGTTTTCATTAATTGTGCTTCTCTAATTTTATAGCCTATTTTTTCATTTCTATCATCTAACTGAACACGAATATTGTTCTCTTCTAAAACTTTGCAAATTTCCTTTGCATATTCTTTAGAAGCATCAGAAATGTTCATTACAGCAACTTGCAAAGGTGCAAGCCAAAGAGGAAAAGCTCCTGCAAAGTGTTCTATTAAAATTCCAATAAACCTTTCAATCGAGCCTAAAACAACTCTGTGAACCATTATTGGCCTGTGTTTATTTCCATCTGCGCCTGTGTACTCAATTTCAAACCTTTCTGGAAGCTGGAAATCTAATTGAATTGTTCCGCATTGCCATGTTCTTCCCAAGCAATCTGTTAAATGGAAATCTATTTTTGGACCATAGAATGCTCCATCGCCTTCATTTATCACATATTCTTTTCCACTTTTTTCAAGCGCATTTTTTAAAGCATTTGTTGCAAGTTCCCAATTTTCTTCGCTTCCCATGTAATCTTCTGGGCGTGTACTTAATTCAACATGATACTCAAAACCAAAAACTTTATAAAATTCATCAATCATTTTCATAACTGATAAAATTTCGTCTTCAATTTGCTCTTTTGTCATAAAGATATGTGCATCATCTTGAGTAAAACATCTAACTCTCATTAAACCGTGCAAAGCCCCACTAAGTTCATGTCTGTGAACCAAGCCCAATTCGGCAAGCCTTAATGGAAGCTCTTTATAACTGTGTGGTTTATTTGCATAAACTAAAATTCCACCTGGACAATTCATAGGCTTTATAGCAAATTCTCTATCGTCAATTTCGGTTGTGTACATATTTTCGCGGTAGTGGTCCCAATGTCCGCTTCTGAGCCATAGTTTTTTATCTAGAATTATTGGAGTTGAAATTTCATTATAACCATATTCCTTATGTTTTTCTCTCCAAAAATCTAAAAGAACATTTCTTAAAATCATTCCTTTTGGCAACCAAAATGGAAAACCCGGACCTTCTTCAAAAATTTCAAAAAGTTCTAATTCTTTCCCTAATTTTCTGTTATCTCTTTTCTTTGCCTCTTCAAGCATTGTTAAATATTGCGAAAGGTTCTTTTTGTCTTTAAACGCATAAACATAAATTCTTTGAAGCATTTTGTTTTTTTCATTTCCTCTCCAATATGCTCCATTAACCTTTGCAACTTTAAAACCAAAATTTTGCAATTTGCTTGTGTTTTCAACATGAGGGCCTCTACACAAATCAACAAAATCATCTCCCAAATAATAAACCGAAATTTCTTCATCTGCTGGGAGTTCATTTATTAATTCCAATTTATAAGGATTATTTTTAAAAAGAGTTAATGCTTGTTCTTTTGTAATAACTTCTCTTTTAAAATCTTCAGATTTTTTTATTATGGCTTCCATTTCTTTTTGAATTTTTTCCATATCTTCTGGCATAAATGGAGTTTCAACATCGAAATCGTAATAAAGGCCGTCTGCAATTGCAGGCCCTATTGTTAACTTTGCATTAGGATAAAGTTTTAAAACAGCTTTTGCTAAAACATGGGCAAGACTATGGCGCCCCATCATTTCTTTTTCATCTAAAATTTCTTTTGACATAAAAATACCTCATTGATAATTTACATCAATGATTAAACAAAGTCAACAAAAACGCTAGTTTTTCTCTGCCGGAACTATGGAAATTCTACTTTCGAATATTTGAGAAATCAATGTTAACGCAGGATTATTCTCAAACAGGCTACAATGTACTATAATTTTTTTTGGAGAAAGAGATATTAATGATGTTATTAAATCAATATTTTCATCTCTTAAAACACTTTCATCATCACAACTAAGGCAATAATCATTCTTGTCAATTTCGTTTAATTGTTCATCGCAAATTACATATTTTCTGTCTTTTTTTAAAATGTTAACCGTTTCTCTTGAAATTTCTATGTTTTCTATCAAAAATTTTAAAAGGTCAATGAATGTGTCACTGCAAAGCAAATAGCCCGCATTGTCATTTGCCATTTTAATTATTTCCATCCATTTACTTCTTAACTGATTTAGTCTAAATTCAAAAAACTCGTCAATGTATAATGTTTTTTCTATTCTTAAATTTCTAGCAACAATGTATTTATCCGTTTCTTTATCAAACGCAACCAAAGCTTTTTTAAAAGCACAAAGGTTAACCGAGTTTTTAACAGGCAACATTAACTTTTGTTCAATAAATTCTAACTTATAAAAGGTTGTTATAATGTCGGAGATAATGTCGGAAATAATAAAACTAATACGTGGTTTTTCTAGGTCTTCGCACGCAATTACAACAAATGTTTTTTTGTTTTGATTATACTTGGTTAAAACTGCATCAAAGTCTTTTGTTGCTAGTTTTAACTCATCATATATTTTTTTTGCAATTTTTGCTTTATCTTGAGAAATTCCTATTTGAAACTCGAACATTTATAAACTTTTTTTACTGCATGATTTGGATTTTCCAGCAATAAAAAACCCTTGCATTGTATTTTATGCAAGGGTTTAATTTTTAACCGTAAATTTACTGTTTTTCTGTGTCAAGAGATTTAATTACAACATTAATTAAATCTGAAACAAATTTGTAATTTTCAACTGCGCTTTCAAGCGGTCTTGAAGTGTCTAACTTTGCAACAGATGTTCCAAAACAAACTAAATTTCTTTCCAACTTTACAAATAATTGAATTGAAAAACTTTTTCCAACATTTGTTGCTATTTCCATGATGTTAACATAAACATTTTTGTTAAAAATTTTAATTGCTTTGTGAAAAACAGGTTTCATGCTATATGTTTCTGTAACAGCATAGTCTGATGCATTTTCTTTGATATAATCGTTAACACCTTTAACATCTTTATTATTTTGTTCTAATCTGTTTAATTCTTCATTAAGTTCAGAAATAAATTCTCCGGAGCTTTCACCATAATCAAACATACTAACAACATCATATCCTTGTTTCTTTTCAATAGCAAATCCGTATATACACGGAACTAATTCACTTGATAAAATTGAAAAGTCCTTATATTTTTCTGGTTTAATAATTTTCCAGTCTTCAGGTTTTTTAAATTGATAGCGCTTATTTGCCATAAAACTCTCCTTTATGGATATAATTATCTCATAATTTTGTTTTTTTTCAAAATGATTTAGCATTTTAGCAAAAATCAATTTTTTTAGTTTGCATCTTCCAAATCTATTTCGCTTGGTTTATCAACAACAATAAAATGTAATGCACTTTCTTTGCTAAATCCAGTTTCTAAATTAGTTTTTATTTGTTGCAAGAAACCATCATAAAAACCTTCGCTGTTAATTAAAACAATTTGTGAATCGTGTTCGCTTGATCTTCCTGTTTCATTAACATAAAGCAACTCTTCAAGGGTTCCTGTTCCACCTGGCAAAACCCAAATCATGTCACAGTTTTTAATAATCTTTAATCTGTCAGCCTCCCCATCAACTCTAACATAGTTAAAATTATCTTTTCCAACAATGTTTTGTAGTTTTGGAGCATCATAATCAAAATATGCTTTTGGAATTAAAAACTCGACAGATTTACTGTATTTTAAAAATTCATCTAAGGTTTGCCCCATCAAACCAGCATTAGAGCCTCCTTGTACATATATATAGCCCTTTTCAGCTAACATTTTACCAACTTCTCTTGCATGTTTAACCATTGTTTGGTTTTCTGGCAAATGCATTCCCGCACAAACAAAAACTTTTTTCATTCTTACCTCCTAGATGCAAATTTTGGTCGGGGTGGCGAGATTTGAACCCACGATCTCCACTTCCCGAAAGTGGCGCCTTACCAAGCTAGGCTACACCCCGCTTCAATTTTTTATAATTTTTTTATGAAAATAAGTGTTTTGCACCCCATTCATAATAATTATATCATAAACATTAAATAAATACAACATTAAAGGGGGCTTTACCCCCTTTGTTTATTTGTGATATGTTTTTTTTGCTATGCGTATAAATTGTTTTTAAACAGTTGCTGTAAACTCAACAATAACCTTTGCCATAACTTTGATTGTTCCGTTTGATATGTCTTTCTGATTTGCAACATACGAATAACAATCCCTATATAAATTATTAACATAACAATATTCTTCTGTTATTTTCTTAATCTCTAAACTTGCGTTAGAAAGAGCACCAGCTTTAATCTTTGCATTATCCAATGCTAGTTTTATTGCCTCTTGATACAATTCGTTTTCGTTATCACAACTAAATGTTATTCCCTCAATATAATTTGCTCCGCTTTGTGTCAATTGGTCAATCAATGTTCTAAGCCCATTTAAATCTTTTGTTTCAACTTGAAAACTTGTTCTAACTTGGTAGCCCAAAAATTCTTCTTTGTTCCCATAATCAAATCGTTGATACACACTAAAATTTTTAGTTTTAATGTCTTCGTTTTTAAAACCTAAACTTGTTAATACAGATAAAATGTTATCTGTTTTTTCTTTGTTTTCCTGAACTGCCAAATTTAAATCTTCATTTCTTGTTTCTAAGCTCATGTTAATAGTTGCCATGTTTGGAGTAGCTGTAACACTTCCTTCCCCAACAACAACTATATCTGCCTGTGCACTAACATAATCTATGTTATTTGAAGGAATGTATATTGCAAAAACCAAAATTAACAACAAGCTAACAACACCTAAAATTTTAATTGAATTTTTCACTTTCACACCTCCAAAGCATAATTTGTGT
>CALWRL010000050.1 GCA_944383945.1 uncultured Clostridia bacterium | reverse complement strand
TATATAATAAAACAATTTTATTATTATTACAAACATTTTTCGTCTCCATTGGTTTTTAACAACAAAAAAAATGGAAATTTTCCATTTTTTTAGTTATCTGCCAATTTAATCATATAATACCCAACGCTATATCCACATAAAGGACAGTTTTTATTTGGTTGTTTAGCTGTTTCTTCGTATCCACATTTTGAGCACTTCCATTTAATAGGCTTTTTCTCTTTATGAAGATTATTTTTAATAAATTTTTCAGATAACTCGGTTAGCTGTTTGTTGTGGCAATCTTCAACAGTTGCTATTCTTAAAAACTGGTCTGCCACATCATTATATCCCTCATCTCTTGCTATTCTTGCAAAAGCTGGATAAATATTGTCAAATTGAGAGAATTCTGCATCCGCAGCTAGCTTAAGTCCTGGATCTAGATCGTAAGGGCTTACAGGGTAGCCAGCTTGGATATCTATGTTTTTTTCTCCACCGCTATATTTTAAAATAAAATCATAAAAAATTTTAGCATGACTCATTTCATTTTTTGCCAAAATCTTTAAAAGATTTTTCATGTAGTTTTCTCCAACAGCTTCTGCTTGCTTTGCCAAAAACTGATATCTTGCTCCATCTTGGCATTCTCCCGCAAACGCTCTTGCTAAATTTTTCTTTGTTTCTGAATTTTCAAAGTTTACCATTGTTTCCCCCTTTTAAAATATCTAACATATTTAGTATTTACATTTTAATTTAATTTAAACCTTAAAATGTTTGATTAAGTAAAAATTTGTGATATATTTATGGCATATATTTTTTTGAGGAGAACATATGGAAAACTTTGCATTATCAACCGACACTTGTTGCGATGAACTAAAATCAACTTTAGCCAAAAACAGAATTAGCTATATAAAGATGTCTTTTATATCTGACGGAGAAATTTATGAAGATGATTTTAATTCCGCAGAAGAATATAAATATTTTTATGATGAAATGAAAAAAGGCAAGGTTTATTCAACAACTGGACTAAACCCTTTTCAACTAAAAGAATATTTTTTAGAAGTTTTAAATAAAAACAAAAAAGATGTTATTCATGTTTGTTTATCTTCTGGTTTAAGCTTGACTTATGATGCTGCTTGCAAAGCTGCAGAAGAAGTTAACTTGGAAAGCAAACATAAAATTTATGTTCTAGATAGCCATTCTGCGACCCAAGGACAAAATGCGGTATTATGTTATGCCACAATTCTCAGAAACGAAGGAAAAAGCGCACAAGAAGCAATGGAAGTTTTGCAAAATGCAATAAAAAAACTAAATGTTAGCTTCTTCCTTGGCGATTTGGACGCCTTAAAGAGAGGGGGAAGAATAAGCGGAGCGCAAGCTATTGTTGCAAAAATGGTTCAATTAAGACCTGTTTTAAAATTTGATGAAAAGGGTTGCCTTCAAGTTGTTGAAAAAGCGATGGGAAGTAAAAAAGCTATAAAATCTCTTTTCGATAATTTTGCAAAAAAATATGATCCACAAAGCCCAATTCCTGTTTTTTTAGCATACGCTGGCGACATTGTAAACATGCAAGAACTTAGAAAAATGATTGAAGATAGGTTTGGCATAACAAACATTATAACTGGCCCTGTTGGCCCTGTTATTTGTTCTCACACAGGTCCATCTTTAACCGGTTTAATTTTCATTGAAAAATAAATTTTGATTAAAAAAAGAGCAATAGTTAAATTGCTCTTTTTTATCGCCAACAAATAATTTCGATATTTTTAACCGACAATATCAACATTTTCTCCTTGCAAAAATGAAGGTATTTCTTCTTTTTCTGGTATTTTAAAATTAACATTTTCCAAAGCTTTTTTTATTTTTGAGTCTATATCTTCAATGCTTAGCTCTTCTCTTTGCATATCTCTTTTTTCAAACTTTGCTTCGGTTTCTTTAATTTCATAATTATTAAACAATTCTTGCGAAGATTCTTGATCGTCATATATTGTTTTAATTCTTTCCATCAACGCTTCGTTGTCTGGAAGTTGAGTTAAATCTTCCAACCCAAACCTCTTTAAAAATTCCTCTGTCGTTCCAAACAAAAGCGGTTTGCCAACTGCATCTTTTTTTCCAACAACTTCAATTAAATTATGGTCTAAAAGAGTTTGAACAGTGTAATCGCTATTAACCCCTCTAACTTCTTCTATTTCCAATCTTGTTATTGGTTGTTTATATGCTATTATTGCCAAAGTTTCTAATGTGGCGCGAGTTAAGGCTCTTTCTCTTATCGGATTTAAAACTGTTGCAACATATTCGGTGTTTTCTGGGTTTGATGAGAGTTGAATTTTATTGTTATATTTTATGAGATGAATTCCACATCTCCCGCTAAATTTTTCTTGCAATTTATCAACAGCTTTTTTAACCTTTTTTAAATCAACATCTAGTTTTTCTGAAATAAAGGATAAATCAACTCCTTCCCCTGCCACAAATAATATACTTAACAAAATTTCTTCTAAATCATTTTCTATAAACAAATCGCTCATATTTTCACCTGCTTAATTTATTGTTTTTATTGTATTTTTTCATCTTCTTGCTTTTCTGTAAAATTTTGATTTTGGTTGTTTGTTTCCACGCTTTCATTCTGGTTGTATCTTGTTATTTCTATTTCATCAAAAAGTTCGTTTTGAGATATTGAAATTGTTTGCAATTTTAAAAGTTCCAAAATAGCCAAAAAAACATTTATTATTTCACTTTTTGTAACATCTTTGTCTAGCAAATCTTTAAACTTAACTTTTTCTTTAACCATAACTGCATCTTTAATTGCCGCTATTTTTTCTGCAACTGTGAACCTATCTTTAACAATATTTTTTGGCTCTTCTTTTTTTGCTTCTACCTGTGTTTTGTGCATAAAATGCATAAAAGCATCTAAAAGATTTTCCAAAACCATGTCTTTTAAAATAATTTTATATTTGTTTGCACTTGGTTCTGCCTCCTTATACATTCTGTTAATTTCTTCTTTTTCTCTTAATTTTTCGCTTGCCTCTTTAAATATTTTATACTCTTCAATTTGCCTTAAAAGTTTTGTTTCTGGATTCTCTTCTTCTGGCGTTTCTTCTTCTAGCCTTGGAAGAAGTTTTCTGCTTTTTATTTCTAAAAGAGTTGCTGCCATTTCAATAAACTCGCTTGCTCTTTCCATGTCCAAACTGTCAATTTCATTTAAATATTCTAAATATTGTTCTGTTATCTCTGAAAGGCGAACTTCTGCAATGTCCATTTTTGCATCTTTTATTAAATGCAACAATAAATCTAACGGCCCTTCAAAGTTTTCTAGCCGAACATGATAACTATCGTCTTGCATTATTTCAGTTTGAATTCCTAATTCTTCCATGCTAAAAAATCAGCCCCCAAAATTTTAAAAATATACTTAACAAGCCGTTTGCAACAAAATTAAATGCAAAACTAAAAAGCCCTGTTATTATTAAAATCAATAATATTATTGAACCATACTTAAACATGAAATCTGAAAATTTGTTTCCATATTTTAAAAATGTGTTAATAAAATTAAAACCATCTAACGGATAAATTGGAAGCAAATTAAATACCGCAAGCGAAATGTTAATTACAACCAAAAACATTGTTAAATAATATAGAAAAACAAAAAATAAATTTGTTGAAGATGCAAAGTTTATGCATAACTTAAATAGGGGAACCGAAAAAAATGCTATAACAATATTTGTTAAAACCCCTGATATTGACACAAACGCCATGTCTCTTTTGTAATTTCTAAAATTTAAAGGATTAACTGGAACGGGTTTTGCCCAGCCGAAGCCAATAAACAAAAACGATAAGCTGCCCCACAAATCTAAATGTTTTGCAGGGTTTAACGAAAGCCTGCCTTCTAATTTTGCAGTTTTATCTCCACATTTATATGCAACAAAGCCATGTGCTAACTCATGACTCATTAAAGCAAAAACAATTGCTATTAAATAAGCCAAAATTAGCATCAACATTTCTGTTCCAGGCAAATTGTAACCAAATAAGTAATAAAGCATGACACTATTATATAATAAAAGGATTTATTTTGCAATAAATCCTTTTGTTTTTTTTTATTTTTCTAACTCTACCGTTTTGCTGTCCTTTTTTATAGCATTTTTATCATTTAAGAAAAAAGGATCTTTTTTAACCATCTCGTATGCAGATGAATAAACTGGTTTAACAACAACTCCTTTATTTTCGCAAAAAACTCCAATTTTTCCGTTAACTACAAAAATGTTCATATTAAATCTCCTATAAGCATGTTTATTTTATTCATAAAAAAAACATTGTCAATACTAAATTTTATAAAAATTTAAATTTTTATTATTATATATGAATGTTTTTGTAGAAAAATGTAAAAATTTTTTTATTTTCTTAAAGTTTTTAAAATCTCTTTGAATTTTGTTGGCAATTCAATCTCAAAACTTTTCACCTCTTTTGTTCTTGGATGCAAAAATGTTATTTTATATGCGCACAAAAATTGACCATTAAGCCCAAATTTTTTTGCGCCTCCATAAACAACATCTCCAACTATTGGATGATTTAAATATTTGCAATGAACCCTTATTTGATGCGTTCTTCCTGTTTCAAGCGAAAACATAATTAAACTATATCCATTAAGATATTCAACTGTTTTATATTGTGTTTTTGCTAGCTTTAAGTTTTTTGAAGAGTCTGTTAAAGGATATGCCATCATTTTTTTTCTATCCTTTTTATCTCTTCCAATTAATGTTTCAACTTCGCCTTCTGGGGTTTTTAAAGCGCCTTCAATTAAGGCGAGATATTGCCTTTTACATGTTTTATTTGCAATTTGTTTAGATAGTTCAACATGCGAAAAATCGTTTTTTGCAACAAGCATAAGCCCGCATGTGTCTTTAAGATCGGAAGAGCGTCGTGTA
>CALWRL010000049.1 GCA_944383945.1 uncultured Clostridia bacterium | reverse complement strand
CCTTCGATAATAACTAATTTCATTAAAAGCTCCTAAACTAAAATATAAGAATTGCCCGGAAGTTGTTTAATAATTCGTTTAATTTCAAGCAGAGTTAAGCTAGAATATAATTTACTAACTTTAAATCCTGTTAATTCAATAAGTTGCTCAATAGATTTTTCGCCATTTTCAAGATTTTTAATAATCAGTTGGTCATCAACAGAAAGCTGCGCGCTTGAAACCGAAGGAGATTTTACAACATTTTCCTTAAAATTGCAAACAATATCTTCATAGCTTAAAACACACGCCCCTTGCGCACTTCTAATAAGGCGGTTAACACCAACACTCATCGGACTGTTAACATTGCCAGGAACAGCAAAAACTTCTCGTCCTAAATCAAGCGCAAATTCTTTTGTGTGAAGCGCCCCGCTCTTCTCGCCTGCCTCTGTTAATAATATTCCAAGCGAAAGTCCTGCTATAATTCTGTTCCGTTGTGGAAAAGTATAAAGTGCAGGTTGCATACTAGGACGATATTCTGTAACAATCAAACCTTCTTTAGCAATTCTTCTTGCAAGTTCTTTATTAAAAGAAGGAAAAATATGCTCAAAACCGCCGCCTAAAACAGCAATTGTTTTTCCGTTGTTTTCAAGAGCAGCTTTATGAGCAATACTATCAACCCCAGCAGCTAAACCACTAACAATAGTAAACCCATTTTCGCAAAGACCTTTGCTAAATTTTTCAGTAATTATTTTACCGTATGATGTTGGAGTTCTTGTTCCAACAACACCAATACAATCTGTTTCTAAAAGAGAAATATCACCAACGCAAAAAAGTGTTTGAGGAGGAAATTCAAGTTCCAGTAATTTTTTTGGATAGTTTTTGCTATAAGGCGTTAAAACAACAATATTTTTATCATTTAAATTTTTTATATAAGAATCTAAGATATTATCGTTAATTGCCTTTTTCATTTCTTCAACAATTTTATGATATTTATCTTTTATTCCTTTAGCCTGAGATTCTGCCCTCATTCCCTTAATGAAGATATTATTTATTTCTTTTTCTTTATCAAAAAATTTTTCTAACAATTCAGATGGCTCATCGAACAAATTTAAAAGTTCAATTTCTTTTTGAACCATAATATCAAAAAGACTTAAAAAAATAAGTGCTCTTTCATTGTTGTTGTATGTAATATTCATTAACCTTTTAAACTCTCCTAACGAATTAAAATTAACTAAGTTATATCACAAAAAAAAATTAAAGAAAACTTTTTTAACAAATTAAAAAGTTACATAATATATTTTGTATAATAGCAAATAATAATTTTTGATGAAAAGGACAACAAAAATTTCTTTAATAGTACTTTCAGTTGTTTTGGTATTAATAATATTAGTTTCAAGCATATCTCTTGGAATTTATTTTTCAATATCAAGTGGAGTTAAATTTGATAAAGAAAAATTAATTAACACAGATTTGCATATAAAAGTTTTCGACAATCAAAACAATTTAATATCAGATAAAAACATGTTTAACAATCAATACATAAAGTTAAACGCATTAAACCAAACAACACTTGATGCTTTTATATCAATTGAAGACAAAAACTTTTATTCACATAACGGAATAAATTTAAAGCGAATGGCAGGCGCACTAATAAAAAATTTAGGGCAAGGAAAAGCAGTTCAAGGAGCATCAACAATTTCCCAACAGCTAATTAAAAACACCCACCTTTCAAGCGAAAAAACCTACACAAGAAAAATAAAAGAAATTTCTTTGGCATTAGAGATGGAAAAAGAATTATCAAAAGATGAAATATTAGAAAATTATTTAAACCTGATATATTTTGGGAATAACATATACGGAATTGAAAACGCATCAAACTTCTATTTTTCTAAATCATCAAGCAAGTTAAATTTAGAAGAAAGCGCACTTTTAGCTGGCTTAATAAAATCTCCGGCAAATTATTGTCCAATATCAAACAAAGAAAATTGCAAAAAAAGACGCAATTTGGTTTTAACACAAATGAAAAATGATAAAAAGATTTCAAATGAAGAATATGAAAAAGCAATACAAACAGAAATTGTTTTAAACATAGATGAAAATTTTGATAGAGGTCAAAATTCCTATTCGCAATGTGCAATTGAAGAAGCGTCAAAAATTCTAAAAATACCAGCAAAAGCAATAGCGCTAGGCGAATATCAAATCTACACATTTTTAGACCAAAACAAACAAAAAGCAATGCAAAATGCTATAACAAATCAAAACTTAGGGTTCGACCAAGCAGGCATTTCAATAAACAATAAAACACATGGAATTGAAGCTTTTTACGGAAGAAGTCCGTATAGCATATTAAAAACTAATAGACAGCCAGGTTCAACAATCAAACCAATTTTAGTATATGGTCCAGCAATGAACGAAAACATTATAAGTCCATCAACAAAAATATTAGATGAAGAAATAAATATAAACGGATATAAACCAAAAAACTTTAACAAATCCTACAGCGGATATGTTAGCGTTAGAGATGCAGTAAGCAAATCAATTAACATTCCTGCGGTTAAAACATTGTCCTATCTTCAAATACCAAAAGCAAAAAGATATTGCGAGCGTTTAGGAATAACTTTCGATAAAAACGACAATGGCTACGCTCTTGCACTTGGTGGAATGACCTACGGAACAAACCTAAAATCACTTGTTGGCGCGTACACAATTTTTGCAAACAACGGGAAGTATATTGCCCCATCATTTGTTTCTAAAATAACAGATAAAAATGGAAAAGTGATATACGAAAAAATTTCCGTTCCCGACCAAGTTTTAAGAGAAGATTCAAATTATCTAACACTTTCAACTATGCTAACATGCACAAAAGAAGGAACATCAAAAAAACTTGCATCTTTGCCATACATGATAGCATCAAAAACAGGAACAGTTGGAACAGACCTAACAAATTCAGATGCATATTCAATTGCCCTAACAACCCAAGACACAGTTGGAATATGGATAGGCGATTATTCAAATAATAACATAGGAAATTTAACCGGCGGAAACCAACCAACAACAATGGTAAAAAATTATTTTAATCAAATATATAAAAAGCAAACACCAAGCGACTTTCAAATTCCATCAAGTGTAACAGAAGTTGAAATAGATTCAATAGAATATGAAAAAAATAACATAGTTTTGCAAGCAAACGACTATATTCCTCAGCGCTACAAAATAAAAGAAATATTTTCAAGGTTTAATATGCCAAAAGAAAAATCAACAAACTTTTTGGAAATTAAACCAGCAAATTTAAACGGAAAAATGGAAAATGGAAACTACATTTTCGAATTTAATGCAGAAAATTATTTAACCTACGAGTTATACAGAATGGAAACAAATGGCGATGTTTTAATAAAAACATTCGAGGGCGAAAGTGGAAAAGTAACCTTCACAATTCCAAAAAGTCAAACTCAAACAAAATTCTATTTGTTAACTAAAATAAAAAATCATGCAACCAATCAGGAACTAGTAAGCGATAAATCAAACATAATAGAATTTGTTGGCTCAAAAACAAACAATCAAAACAATCAAAAAAATTGGTATATTTAACAACCAATTTTCATAATTAAACCATAAAAAAATTTTTAAAATTATTAATACTTATGTTTTGGTTTCTAAAACCGCTAAACTAGCAGCTTTGGAATACGCCCTAACAAGCCCACCAGCACCAAGTTTAATTCCCCCAAAATATCTAACAACAACAATAAGAATGTTAGAAAGATTTTGTTTTTGAATAACATTTAAAATTGGCTTGCCTGCCGTTCCACTTGGCTCGCTATCATCAAAAGCTTTTTCTAAAAATTCTTTTCCCGAAATGCTATAAGCATAGCAAACATGAGTTGCCTTTTTGTTTTCAACTTTAATTTGTTCAATAATTCTTTTAATTTCGTCAACGCTATTAACATTAAAAATGTAAGAAATAAACTTGCTTTTTTTAACCTCAACTAATGCCATAAAATTATTTTATCATAAAAATAAAAAAACCACTAAAAAAGTGGCTTTAATTTAATATAATTTTAACAAAACTTTTCTTGCCTTTTTTTAGTAGCGCAAACCCTTCTGCAAAATGGTTTTCATTTAAAACCAAGTTATAATCACTAATTTTTTCTTTATTAATGCTTAAAGCCTGTTGGTTAATCATTCTTCTTCCTTCAGAAATGCTAGAAATTAATTTTGCTTTAACAGCAATGTCTAAAACTTTAACTCCTTGTTTAAATTCATCCGTTGAAAGCTCAAATGTTGGAGCGCTAGAAAGGTCAACTCCACCTTCAAAAAGAGCCATAGATGCTTTAACTGCTTCTTCTGCATCCTTTTCACCATGAATTAATTTTGTAATTTCAAAAGCCAAAAGTTTTTTAGCGCTTCTAATATCATCTTCCGCAAGTTGTTCAATTTCACAAATTTCATAATTCGTGAACAATTTTAAAAGTTTAACAACATCTCTGTCATCAATATTAATAAAATATTGATAAAATTCATAAGGAGATGTTTTTTCTTTTGAAATCCAAAGAGCGCCTTTAGAAGTTTTGCCCATTTTTTTGCCGTTAGAATCTGTTAAAAGCGGACTTGTTAAAGCTTGAAAAGCCTCTGGGTCTTTGCCTTCTAAATAATTCAATTTTCTGCCAAGTTCAGCTCCAGCAACAATGTTTCCCCATTGGTCGCTTCCGCCAATTTGAAGTTTGCAGTCATAATTTCTATTTAAATAAACAAAATCGTATGCCTGAATGAGCATATATCCCATTTCCAAAAATGTTAAGCCACCAGCAGCAAGCCTGCTAGAACACGATTCCGAAGCAAGCATATGATTAACATTAAAATGTTTGCCAATGTCCCTCATAAAGTCAATATAATCATATCCTCTAATCCAATCTGCATTGTTAACAATAATTGCAGGATTTTCTCCGTCAAGTTTAACCGCTTTTCCAATTGTTTTTTTAATATTTTCGTAATTGTTTTTAATAAAATCATCAGTAACCATGCTTCTCATGTCA
>CALWRL010000048.1 GCA_944383945.1 uncultured Clostridia bacterium | reverse complement strand
AATTCGAACAGAGGTTCACGAGCCAAGCAACAAAAAAAGCAGGGGTTACCTGCTAAAGATTGGAGCGGGTGAAGGGAATCGGACCCTCGCAGCCAGCTTGGAAGGCTGGAACTCTACCACTGAGCTACACCCGCATTTTTTAAGTGCGAAAAAATAATAGCATAAAGAATTATTTTTGTCAACGGATTTTTTAACTTTTTGTTGAAATGTTATACATAGTATGTTATATTGAAATAGAAACAAATATGTATAAACAAAATAAATATTCAACAAAAAAGTTTATTGGTGAAAACGGACTTTTAAAATGCAATGGTGGAAAAACAAAGCTAAACAAAATTAAGCTTTGTTGTCTTACCATGGCAACTGTTTTAGTTGGAACAATTTCAGTAAATCTTTGTCCTAATGAGTTTTACACTAATCCTGGTGTTGATAGTCAAACAAATTATGTTGTTGCTCATGCTGGTGGCGCTTTGGAAGTTGATGGAAAAGAAAAAAAATATCTAAATTCATTAGAAGGCTTTTATCATCATTATTCTAATGGAACGAAGATGTTTGAATTTGACCTTGTTTTTTCTAGCGATGATAAACTTGTTGGAATACACAAATACGAATATCATAAGGATTATAATTTTAGAAATCCTATTTCATATAGCGAATATGTTAACACTAAAATTGCTGGGCAATTTACAGGCGTGACGGAAGAAAATTTGTTTACATTAATAGATCAATATCCAGAATGTAAATTTATTATAGACACTAAAGAAGATGATGAAATTTCTGTTTATAAAAGGATAATTGATATTGCAAAAAATAAAAACATTGATATATCTAATTGCGTTGTTCCATTTGTTAGTTCAAAAGAAATGCTATTGAATTTGGAAAAAATATATAATTTCAATGAAATTATGTTTACAAATTACAAAAAATATTATTCAACAAAGCAACTATTAAATATAATTGATGATTGCAAAAAAATTAAATATTTACATATTTTTCCAATTGATTTTTTTTCGCTGGACATAGAACAAATTAATCAAAAAGGGGTTAGAGTTTTTGCTCATATGGACGAAGAAAACAAACTTAGAACTCCACTACAATATGGTTGCACAGGTGTTTTTTCGGATAATATAACAGAGAATGATTTTAAAAAAGAGCATTACGAATTTTTAATGAATAAGTTAACCAAAATACAAAATCAAGTTATATATAATCGCAATAAACAAAGATATTATAAAGAAGCTAGTTTTGAGTTTTAAAAATTTTTTTAGTTATTTATTGTTAAATTTTCTTTTTGTTATTTTGAGATTGTTATAATAATGTGATATAACATAGGTATGGTTATCACATCTTCACAAAACAGTTTAATTAAAGAGATAAAGAAATTAAAGTCAAACAGAGATTTTTTGTTTTTGGACAGCCCAAAAGCAATTAATGAAGCAATTAATTCTAATTTTGAAATTAAACACATTATTATTGAAGATGGGAAACAAGAAAAATTTAAAAATTACAATTTTAACACAGTTATAGTTTCTAGCGAGGTTTTTAAGGGGCTTTGTTCAACTGTTACTTCACAAGGGGCTTGTGCTATTGTTAAAGTTAACAAAAGGCAGTTTAAACCTCCATCGAGTAATTACTTGGTTTTAGATAATGTTCAAGATCCTGGAAATGTTGGAACGCTAATTCGTTCGGCGCTTGCATTTGGCTTTAACGAAATTTATTTATTGGATTGTGCTAGCATAACAAATGAAAAAGTTGCAAGAAGCACGATGGGAGCAATGTTTAAGGTTAAACTTTATGAAATGTCTAAAATTGAATTTTTAAACGTTTTTAAAAACAAGAATTTAATTTGTGGGGATATGAATGGAAAAAAATTGTCTCAAACAAAATTAGATTTTCCAATTGGAGTTGTTGTTGGAAATGAAGGAAATGGGATTTCTAATGAAATTATGGCACTTGGCGAAAGCGTTGCAATTGAAATGGAAAACGGTGTTGAAAGTTTAAATGCTGGTGTTGCAGGAAGTGTTTTAATGTTTGAGTGTTATAGAAGAATAAATGAAAATTTAAAAGGAGATTAAAATGAGCGGGCATAGTAAGTGGCACAACATCAAAAATGCAAAAGAAAAATCGGACGCACAAAGAGGCAAAATTTTTACTAAAATTGGAAGAGAAATTGCAGTTGCAGTTAAAACAGGAGGGGCGGACCCTGAAGTTAATAACAAATTAAAAGATATTATTTCAAAAGCTAAACAAAATAACATGCCAAATGACACAATTATGAGAAGCATAAAAAAGGCTAGTGGAGAACTTGGCAACATCAACTATGAAGAATGTAGTTATGAAGGCTACGGCGTTGGCGGAAGTGCTGTTATTGTTAAATGTTTAACAGACAATAAAAACAGAACTGCTGGCGATGTTAGACATGCTTTTGATAAGTTTGGAGGTTCTCTTGGAGCTTTGGGCTGTGTTCAATTCATGTTTGATAAAAAAGGTGTTTTGGTTTTAGAGAAAAAAGATTTAAATGAAGATGATGTTCTTTTAATGGCATTAGAAGCAGAGGCGGAAGATGTTAAAGATGAGGGAGATGTTTTTGAAATTTTAACCGCGCCAGAAAATCTTAACCAAGTTAAAGATCAATTAGAAAAAAACGGTTTAACTTTTATTTCGGCAGAAGTTGAATATATTCCTCAAAATTATGTTTCTTTGGAAGAGAAACGACTTGACACATTTTTGAAAATGGTTGACAAACTAGAAGAAAGCGACGATGTTCAAGAAGTTATTCATAATGTTGATTGCTAATTAAAAAACAAAAAAAACCACAAATTAATTTGTGGCTTTTTTTATTTATGCTCTTTTTCTTGCGCGTTTTCTTGCTGCTTCGCTTTTCTTTTTGCGTTTAACGCTAGGTTTAAGGTAGGCTTCTTTTTTTCTAATGTCACCAATAATTCCGTCGCGTTGGCATTTGCGTTTAAAGCGTTTTAAAGCACTGTCTAAGCTTTCGTTTTCGCCAACTTTAACCATTGTCATCTCTCAATCACCACCTTTTAATTCCTAATTTGCAAGTGTTAGTATATCAAAAAATAAAATTTTGTCAACTAATTATTTTTTCTTTTTTAATTTTAATGATAAAATATTTTTGTGAAAATTGATGTTATTGTTGGAAACAATTTAAAACAGGTTAGCGAAGCAGTTATTTCTTCGATTGATATTTCAAATTCGTTAGAACTTGAAAATTTTGTTGTTGTTCCAGATAGATTCTCATTGATTGCTGAAAAGTTGGTTTTTAATCTTAATAATATTAATTCAACATTTAACATTAAAGTTGTTGGAATTTCTAAACTTGCTTCTTATTTTTCGTCTTCTAACAACATCATATCAACTGATGAAAGTAGGCTTAAAGTTTTTAATGTTTTAAAGGAGCTTAATCTAAATTCATTTAAACCAAGCTTAGAACTATCTAGTGAAGTTTATAACATAATTTCCCAATTAAAATCTAACAACATTTCACCAAAACAATTTGAAGAACAAGCAAAAACTGAAAAACTTTTAAACATTGCAAAAGTTTATAAAAAATATGAAAATGAAAAAAATGGTGTTGACCAAAGCGATTTGCTTTCTAATCTTGTTGAGAATATGGACATTTCAAAAGTTTCAGCTTGCAATTTTTATTTTGCTGGTTTTGATAGTTTAACAGAGCAGGGCGGAAAAATATTAGAAGTTTTAATGTTAAATGCAAAAAGAGTTGTTGTTGGTTGCATTAAACCAAACAATCAAAACAACTATTATTTATATGATGAAGATGTTTTAAATAAAGTAAATAAAATTTCAAACATAAATAAAATTTCGGTTGCAAAAACTTTTTTAAAAGATGAAACAAAAGGAATTGGAAAATACATTTTAAATAATTTGTTTGCAATTAAGCAAGATGTTGTTGAAGCAAACAACAAACTTTGTTTAATGCAATTTGAAAAACCAGAAAGCGAAGCGGTTGAAATAGCAAAAATAATATTAAATAAAATTAAAACTGAAAATAAAAAATTTTCTGATTTTAATGTTTATATTGGAAATTTAGAAGAAAATTATTTAGTTTTTGAAGAAATATTTAATAAATATGAAATTCCATTTTTTGTAGATTGTTCAGTTAAAATTCAAACCCTTGCTATTTATAGCTTTTTTAAAAGCTTATTTGAACTTGCAATAGATTTTAATAATAATAGCTTATTTAATTTTTTATTAAATCCTTATTTAGATATAAATAAAAAACAAATTTCAAGTTTTTATAATTATCTTTTAAAACATGAAAATATTGATGAAAGTTTAACTGAATATAATGAAATAAATGATGTTATTAAAAAAATTAAAAATGTTAAAGAATTATTTAATGGAAGCCATGAAATTAAAGATTTTTCTATAAATATTTTAAAAATTATTGAAATATTTGATTTAAATAATAAAAATAGTTTAATTATTGAAAAAATTAATAGTTTAAAATTCGAAAAAATATATTTACAAATATTTAATAAAATAAATGAAATTTTAAAATATTTAGAAAAACAAGATTTTGTTGTTTCAGCTGATGAATTTTTTAATATGTTTTTAATGCTTTTTGGTGAAAAAGAAATTTCTTCTGTTCCTATTTCAATTGATTGTGTTTTTGTTGGTGGAGAAAAATCGTTTTTTGAAAGCAGAAAAACAATGTTTGTTGCAAATGCAAGGCAGGGTTGCGTTCCAAAGGTTATTAAAGATTTAAGCTTGCTTTGTGATGAAGATATTAAAACAACAGGTTTGCCAATTTATCCAACTGTTAGAATGATTAATAAAAGAAACAAACAAAAGTTGTTGTTTGATTTGTCTTGCGCAGATGAATTGTTTGTTAGTTACAGCGAAAAAGAATTTGGCGAAAAGGTTGAAAAATCGGAACTCTTTTTGGAATTACAAAAAATCTTTTTAAGAAATGGAAAAAAAATAGAAATTATTTCTAACTTTTTTGAGTATTTAGAAAAAGACAAATTTTTTAATTTTTTAATTCAAAACGAAAATGATTTTTATTCAATAGTTTTGAAAATGTTGCGAAGTGGAGAACTTTCG